>CALGNW010000104.1 GCA_937958345.1 uncultured Neomegalonema sp.
ATCGGATTGACCAGCACGGTCCACGCGGGCGGCATCGCCGGAGCCTCGTCCAGCACCTCGCCAATGCCGCGCATGATCCGCGACCGGCTGTCGAGGCATACCGGCACATCAGCCCCCAGTGTCAGCGCCAGCACGGCCAGCTCGGCACGCGGAATGCCGACACGCCATAATCCGCATAGTGCATTCAGCGCCGCCGCCGCATCGGCAGACCCGCCGCCGATTCCCGAGGCGACCGGCAAATTTTTTTCCAGAACCAGCGCCGCGCCGGGCGCATCATACCCGGCTTCGAGCGCCCAGCCCTGCAAAGCGGTTGCCGCGCGCATGACGAGATTGCCGCCTCCGGCATCCAGCCCAGCACCAAACGGTCCGTTGATTGTGAGAGAAAGGCCCGCGTCCGGCGTGGCCGTAATTCTGTCGCCCGCCCCGGCAAAGCAAACGAGGCTGTCGAGAAGATGATAGCCGTCCTCCCGACGCCCCGTTACGTGCAGGTATAGATTAATCTTGGGCCGCGCGGCCACCGATAGAGCGGTCATGCGGACCCCGGATCGTCAGCGAGAGGTTCAGCCGTCTTTGTCGGCGGGATCTTTGACCACCGGCACTTCGGGTTCGGGGTCGCGTTCGGCGACGCCCTCGGCCTCGTCCGGCAGCGCCTTTTTCTCGGCCTCCAGAACAACGTCGAGACCATCGGCCAGCTTGGCGAGAATACGCTCTCTCAACCCCTCTTCGTCAGGGTCGAACGAGAGGGCGCGCTTCCACTGGAACCGTGCCTCCAGCTTGCGGCCCACGGCCCACAGCGTATCGCCGTAATGGTCGTTGATCACCGGATCGGTCGGGTTCAACTCGACGGCGCGCTGCATCGTCTGCACGGCCTGTTCAAAATCACCGAGGCGGTACTGAACCCAGCCGAGCGAGTCGGCGATATAGCCATCGTCGGGGCGCACCGCGACCGCCCGTTCGATCATGCCGCGCGCCTCTTCGAGGTTTTTGCCCTGCTCAATCCAGCTATAGCCGAGATAGTTCAGGACATGCGCCTGATTGGGGCGGAATTCGAGGGCCTTTTTCAGGTCGGCCTCTGCCGCATCCCAGTCGCCGGTCCGCTCGCGGCAGACACCGCGCGCGTAAAACAGCGACCAGTGGCGCGCTTCGGGGTTCGGGGTCAGCTCGATCGCGCGGTCATAGGCAATGCCCGCTTCTTCATAGCGTTCGACACGGCGGAGCAGATCGCCCCTTGCGATCGGCAGGCTCACCTCGTCGGGGAAGTCCTTTTCGAGATCGTTGAGCGTCTGTAGCGCCTCGTCGATTTTGTCGATCCGGCCCAGCGCATCGGCGCGGCCAATCTGGGCAATGCGGTAATACGGGCTGTCTTTGCTGACCATGCCATAGGTTTCAGCCGCCGGTTCCCACCGTTGCTGCGCCTCCATCACATTGCCGAGCAGGACGCGCGACGCCTCCATTTTCGGATTCAGTGCGAGGGCAAGCTGCACATAGACCAGCGAAAGGCGAACGCCGCCATCCTCGCGCGCGAACGCGCCGGCCATGCCGAACATTGCCTCGGCAACGCCCTCCTGCGCATCGGAAACCAGCAGGGGAGGCTTTTCGGCACCGGACGAGGTGGCGCGGTCCATCGCGGCGCTCAGCACCGGATCGGTTGGCGCGACGGTCATCGCCTGACCATAAAGTTCGGCGGCCTCGTCGCCGCGCCCGTCACGTTCGAGAAAACGGCCATATGCCTCGGCCATCCGAACGGAAGGTTGTTCCTCGCCGATGGCGGCCTTGAACGCGGCATCGGTTGCCTTGGCATCGCCCTCGATCGCCTTGGCGAGGGCGGCATGGTAGCGCCCGAAATATCCGAAAAGGCTCTGCCCGCTCAGTTCCGCAAACGCCGCCTGTGCCGCCTCGGAATCGCCCCTGCCCTGTTCGGTCCAGCCCTTGAGCAGTTGCGCGGTGATGACATTAAAACTTTCGGTGCCGAAGGTTTCCAGCCGGGCGGCAGCCTTTTCAAAATCGTCCTGCCGCAGATGATCGACCACCAGAACCAGTTGCGCGATCCGGTGATCGGCGTCCTTGTTCACAAGCTGACGGGCAATCGGAACCGCCTCGCGCACGCGGCCAGCGGCAACCTTGTACAGAACGGCCTGTTCCATCAGGTCCGTATTGCTGCTGTCCCGTGCAAGCGCGCGGGTGAAATACGTTGCCGCGAACTCGTAATCGTTCAGGTTCGACGCATGGCGCGCGGCCAGATACGACCCCGTGGCACTGTCAGCCGAAACCGGGGCGGGCAGCGCGGCGAACAGCGCAGCCACAGCCGTCAAAGTTGCGAAAGCGCGGGCGGCGCGGCGGGGTTTTTGCTCGGCGGAAGTCATGGGCACTCTCTTTCGCGGCGTAAGACGTACGTTGTGCACAGTTCAACCATAGAGCCGCGCGTCCCGTCCATCTTTCGCTAAATCTCGTTAAGAAAATCACCACAGCGTTGCTATAACATCGTTTCCGAAATCACACCGGCTACGCCCGGCAATCAGGCTTTTGCGGCTGGTATACCGCTGGTATCCGGTCAAAAACGATCCATAAACGCGCCGCAGAGGTCTCCTTGTTTCAGGCCTTTGTGTTGAGTATATCATGCGCGGAACGGACTTCCGCAAGCCATGTGACGAGGAAACGCAGTGTGGACAACGCTTTGAACGCCTTGCCTTTCATCAAGATGCACGGCCTCGGCAACGATTTTGTGATCCTGGATCTGCGCGGAGGACTGGCTGCGCCGACGCCCGCGCTCGCCCGCGCCATCGCGGACCGGCGGCGGGGGATCGGGTTCGATCAACTGATTACAATTGAGGATGAAAAGCACCCGCAGCTCGCTGCTTATATGGGGATTTTCAACCCCGACGGTTCGCGGTCCGGTGCATGCGGAAACGCTACACGCTGTGTCGCGCATCTGCTGATGACGGAATCAGGCAGTGACAGCCTGACCCTACGCACCGATTTCGGCCCCCTCGCCTGCTGGCAGGCCGAGGACGGGATGGTGCGGGTGAATATGGGCAGGCCGAAGCTGGACTGGGAGGACATTCCGCTGGCCGAGGCGTCGGATACCGTGCGCATCGACGTCAAGCTCGGACCGATTGATAACCCCAGCCTTTGGGGACCGGGCGCGGTGAACATGGGCAACCCGCATGCGGTGTTCTTCGTCGAGGATGCCGAGGCGGTTCCGGTCGATAAACTCGGCCCGATGATCGAGAATCATCCGATGTTTCCTGAACGCACGAATGTCGAGTTCTGCCATATCATCGACCGCAACCGCATCCGCATGCGCGTTTGGGAGCGCGGGGCGGGGATAACTCAGGCCTGCGGATCGGGCGCGTGTGCTGCCGTTGTTGCGGGCGTGCGCCGCGATCTGATCGACCGCGCGTGCGTTGTCGAACTGGACGGCGGGCCGTTGCTGATCGAATGGGGCGAGCGCGATAACGTCTATATGACCGGCCCCGTGGCCACCAGCTTTCACGGTGAAATCGGCCCTGACATTCTGGCACAGGCGGCGCCGGATACCGCCGCCTGACCCTGC
>CALGNW010000105.1 GCA_937958345.1 uncultured Neomegalonema sp.
AGTTAACCAGCTCGGATGTCCGGCACTGCTTTTTTGCCCCCTGTGGTGTCGGACATACCGATCTACCAGACGAACGCGACCTGTTGAGATGAGAGCGTTTCATGCCGCTCTCATCCGACCCTTCCACCGCCTCGCTTTAAGGAACGTATCAGTGGCCGAAATTCTCCTTCTGGAAGATGGCGAGGCGTTGCGCCGGCTTCTGACCCATGCGCTGCGCGAAGACGGACACGAGGTTACGGCGAGCGAGGATGGGAAGATCTCGTATGATCGCACTGTTGTCTCAAAAGCCGAGATTATGATCACCGACATCGACATGCCCGGCGTCAACGGAATTGAAGCAATTCTGATCGCGCAAAAAATTCGCCCTGATGTGAAGATTATTGCAATGTCAGGGGCCGGAATGGGCGATATGGATGACTATCTGAATACCTGTGCCGGGCTCGGCGTGAAAAGTATATTACAGAAACCGTTCGAGCCTGACACTTTAGTAATGACCGTACGTACACTGCTGACAGCTTAGGAGCTCGCTATGACCATGACAGAGAATGATCGCCGCATGCGTGAGACCGTCATCGAGTTTGCGAGCTGTCTTTATGGCGGAGCGTGGCGGGATCGCCTGGCCGAGGTGTCGGGAACGCCCAAAAGGACTGTCGGCGACTGGTTTCGTGGCGATAAGGCTCTTCCCCGTGCATTGCCTCTCGCGATGCTTCGCGCCATGGAGAATGATGCAATTGCCCAGATTGCCGAAAAAGAGGCCCTGCGCGATCGCGTAAAGGCTCTGCGGATGGAGCTTGTATCGAAATCAGCGGACGCGCCCGCGGGAAATACGAATACGGCCTCCGCCGAAGCAGAAAAAACAGCAAATTCGCCGCGGCCTGCCGCCGCCGCTTTCCCCAGCAGAAAGGCTGCAAATGCCGAGTCTGCTGTTGCAAACGAATTGTCGGCAACCGTTCGGCAAGCCGAACCGGAAGCAGAGGCGGAAACCCAGCCGAACCCGACGGTCAAACGCCTCTCAGCCCGCCGCATTAAACGGCGCGGATTGCGTCTTGTTGCTTCGCGCAACGGCTGATTTCGTCTGAATGATCAGCGGGCGCAGGCGTTCGGATTTGCGACGGCCTGCAGTTCGCGGTAGAGGACGGGTATCGCCGACATCCCGGCGCCAGCGAGACGCCGCATGATGTCCTCCCATCCCCGTGATCGCACCGTTACAGCGGTTCTCGGTCCGACGAACACCGGTAAGACGACCTACGCCATCGAGCGTATGCTCGGACACAAATCCGGAGTCATCGGCTTTCCGCTCCGACTGCTGGCGCGCGAAGTTTATGACCGGATCGTAGAGCTGCGCGGGCCATCGGTGGTTGCGCTGGTAACCGGCGAGGAAAAAATCGTCCCTACCGCCGCTAAGTATTTTGTCTGTACAGTTGAATCGATGCCCGTCGAAACCGGTGCGGATTTCCTCGCCGTCGATGAGATCCAGCTCTGTGCCGACCCGGAGCGGGGACATGTCTTCACCGACCGCCTGCTGGGCGCGCGGGGCATGCACGAGACGCTGTTTCTCGGCGCGATGACCATGCGGGAGAGCATTCGAAGCATCATCCCCGAGGCCCAGTTCGTGTTCCGCGAGCGGTATTCCGTGCTCAGCTACGCCGGACCGAAAAAAATCAGCCGCCTCCCCGGACGGTCGGCGATCGTCGCCTTCTCGACCGATCAGGTCTATGCGATTGCAGAATTGCTGCGGCGGCAAAAGGGCGGCGCGGCGGTGGTCATGGGGGCGCTATCCCCTCGAACCCGCAACGCACAGGTAAAGATGTTCCAGGAAGGCGAGGTGGAATACCTTGTCGCGACCGATGCTATCGGGATGGGACTTAACCTTGACCTGAAGTCCGTCTGGTTTGCCGGGTCATCCAAATTCGACGGCAGAAAGCACAGACGCCTCGAACCCCAGGAATTGGCGCAGATCGCCGGACGCGCGGGACGCTACACCAATGACGGAACATTCGGGGTGACCGCGGATTGCCGGCCTCTCGAACCGGAAATGGTCGAAGCAATCGAAGAACACCGTTTTCGTCCCGTCGGGGCCCTGCAATGGCGTAATTCGAGACTGAATTTCGCAAATCCCGATGCCTTGCTTAAAAGCCTTGATATGCCGTCGCCGGTAATGGGTTTGCAACGGGCGCGGGAGGGCGAGGACGTTGCGGCTTTGCGCATGTTGTCGCGTGATCCGGACATCCAGATCAGCGCGAAGGGGACGAACGCGACAAGACTGCTCTGGGATGTATGTCAGATCCCCGACTTTCGTAAAACGATGATGAGCGAGCATGTTGACCTGCTTGCGCGCATTTACGGGTTTCTGACAGGCGCTTCGCGGGTTATACCCGAAGAGTGGATGCGGACGCAGGTTCAACGCATCGACAAAACGGATGGCGATATTGACGTTTTGTCAAAACGTCTGGCGTTCATCCGTACTTGGACCTATGCCGCGAACCGAACCGAGTGGTTGCAGGACGCGGCACGGTGGAGAGATAAAACGCGCGCCGTCGAAGACAGGCTCTCCGACGCGTTGCACACAAGGCTGACACAGCGATTTGTCGACCGCCGCACCAGCGTTCTGATGCGGCGGTTGAAACAGAAGGAGGACCTCGTGGCCACAGTCGAGAAAGACGGTCGTGTCACGGTCGAAGGCGAACATGTCGGAAGCATCGAAGGTTTGCGCTTTCAACCCGATAAAGAAGCCGAAGGCGTCCACGGGAAGACCTTGCGCGCCGCAAGCACCGCGCCAGTTGTTGCCGAACTGACCCAACGGGTCGAGCGCCTGTATGCCGCCCCCGACGGGGCCATCGACTTTACCGAGCAAGGTGGCATTGTCTGGGACAATGTCGTCATAGGGCGGTTGGAAAAGGGTGCGGATGCCCTGTCTCCGACGGCACGGGTGTTTGCCGATGAGTTGCTTGAGGCAACCAGCATCGAGCGCGCCCAGCGCCGTTGTCAGCAGTGGATTGATCGGAAAATTGCGACGCAATTCGAACCCCTGCTTTCCCTGAAGAATGATGAGAGCATCACCGGAATCGGCAAAGGTGTCGCGTTCCAGGTCATCGAGGCGCTTGGCGTCTTGCCGCGCGGTCCCGTTGCCAATGATGTGAAGTCTATCGAACAGGAAGTCCGCGCAGTCATGCGAAAGCACGGCCTCCGGTTCGGTCAATACACGCTGTTCATGCCGCTTCTTTTGAAACCAGCGCCAACGCGTCTGCGGGTCATGCTCTGGGGTTTGGCACAGGCGATGGATGACATTCCAAGTCCCCCTCCTGCCGGAGTAGTGACTTTTCCCGCGCCGGAGGGTGTTCCGCACGGGTATTTCCCGATTGCAGGTTACCGGAAAGCCGGAAACCGGGCATTACGCCTCGATATGCTGGAACGGCTCGCCGATATGCTGCGCCCGCTCGATGCCCGTAAGGGGTTCGAGGCAACACCGGATATGCTGTCGATTACGGGCCTGACGCTGGAACAATTCTCGGAATTGATGACCGGCATGGGGTATCGCGGAGAGCGCGCCGAGCGCCCGAAGATCAAGTCCGTGCCGAAGGATCAGGCAGGAACGGACGAACAGGCCCCGAGCGCCGACACGCCCGAAGCGGCTGAGGTTGTTGAACCGGCCACGCCGCCGTCCGCGGACGAGGTTATTCGCGAGGAAACGCCGGCTGCCGCACTTGAGGCCGCGCCGCCCGCCACGGTCGAGGCGGCAAACGATACGCCGGCAATCGAGGCGACAGAATCAGCCATCCCGACCGCCGACGCGGATCAAGGTGGGGATGTATCGTCGGAAAAGCCGCAAGGCGAAGAATCCGCCGAGCCCGCAAATGACGCGCCCGACGCAGCCGCAACGGCCAAAGTCGAGGGCGAAACCGCTGAAACCGAGGTCTTTTATACCTTCCGCATTCTGCCGCGCGGGCGTCAGCAACGCGGCGACGGCCCCCGCCGAAAACCGAACGAGGCTGGTAATAATCAGCGCCGCAGCGGCCCGCCGGGCGGCGATGCCGGTGCAGCAAAACCGGTCTCAACCGGACCGGGCGCACGCAAATCGCATGCAGAGAATGTCGGCGGTAGCGGTAGGCCGAATCGCGGAAAGCCGGGCGGGGGAAAAGGTCGCCCTCCGGCGAAACAGCAACCGCAGACATTCAAATCCGCGCCACCGAAACAGGATCGCAAAGTCGATCCCGATTCGCCTTTCGCAGTTCTGCAAAGGCTCAAGGACGGTAAGTGAGCAGTGATGCGCTCTCGACAATCCGGGTCGACAAATGGTTATGGTATGCGCGGTTTTTGAAATCGCGCAGCCTCGCCTCTCGTTTTGTGAGTGACGGAAACCTGCGAATCGATGGCGAACGCAGCACAAAACCCAGCCGCACTGTCAAACCCGGAGATGTCCTGACCTTTCCGCAGGGAACGCACATTCGTGTCATCAAAATCGTCGAAATAGGTGTGCGCAGAGGTCCCGCGCCCGAGGCCCAGGCCCTTTACGAAGATCTTGCTCCGCCGGAACATAAAGCCCGGATCGAAGAAATTCGCAGCGGGCCCCGTCCGACAAAAAGGGACAGGCGGGATATGGAGCGATATCGCGACGAAACGCGCTGAAATCTTCTGGCAGGCACGAACTGCCAATATGTCGGCATATTTTTGCGTTATATGCGCAGTATGGATAAAAAATTTGACCTTACCCGCCGCTGTGCGCTCGCTTCGATTGGCGCTTCAGCCGTTCTTGCCGCCAGCCCCGCGCTTGCCGCTTCCGTAATTATAGAAACCTCGACAACCGAAGCTGTTGCCGTTGTTTGGCCTGCATATCACCGCGCCGGACCCGAGCGTCCGCACGCCGGAGAACGGGTTATCCTCAGGTTGGAGAACGAGCCTTATATGAAACCGGCGCTGGCCGTTTATTCGCAGCAAGGCCTGCCGCTTGGGTATGTCGCACCGCGGAAAGCCGAAAAGCTTTTGTCGGCGCTTGATCGCGGTGCCAAGCTGGATGCACGCATCGAGGCGACGCGCGCTGGTACAGGCGAGCCGGGCTGGCACATCAACACACTGTCCGTTTCGACCGTT
Source organism: uncultured Neomegalonema sp. (assembly GCA_937958345.1). Lineage (GTDB taxonomy): Bacteria > Pseudomonadota > Alphaproteobacteria > Rhodobacterales > Rhodobacteraceae > JAHDDY01. Next base: position 5,089 of record CALGNW010000105.1, read on the forward strand.
GTCTAGAGAATTAGTTTTGCGGGTTAAAATCTGATCGTCAGGCGCTCGCAGTTTCGAGCGCGACCTGTTTCGTGCGTCGTCAGGCGATCACTCAGAAAAGTTGAGAGACACTTTCAGAGTTTTGCGCGGGTTTTCGAGAGTTTTGCCACGGGGTTGAAGAGTTTTCCCCGGTGCAACCCGTGTCAAAACTATCTGACACCTTGCCCCAGCGGGATCAGCGCGGTAAACGCGCATGCAGTACACGCTCTTTCAGGATACTCCCGCTATGACATATGTCGTCACCGATAATTGCATTAAATGCAAATACACGGATTGTGTGGAGGTTTGCCCCGTCGATTGCTTTTATGAGGGCGAGAATATGCTTGTTATTCACCCTGACGAGTGCATCGATTGCGGCGTATGCGAACCGGAATGCCCAGCGAACGCTATCCTGCCCGATACGGAACCGGGTATGGAAGACTGGATCAAACTGAATCATAAGTATTCGCTGGTCTGGCCTGTCTTGACCGTTAAACGCGATCAAGACCCCGACGCAGAAAAGCATGACGGCGAGGAAGGGAAACTCGCCAAGTACTTCTCCGAGGCACCCGGCGAGGGCGATTGATTCAATTTGCCGGACTTCGCTGCACTGCACACTTGAAAAAGCGCGGTATTTGTGTATAATCCTCTGCAAGCACTCGCAATTGCAGGTTAGCCACATCGGTCGTAGTCGGGCAAGGCCGCACTTTCGGGTGCGTTTTTTTTCGCCTTTCTTTTACCTCTTCCTCCGCGCGTATGCGGAGTGACGGTTTCCCGGCAGGCCCTTCGATTGTTTAGCGCCGAATGAAATAAAAACGGAGACGGCCCACATGGCGACGAAACCCGCAAAAGCTTCAAAACCCTCGAAAAAGTCGCCTTTCCGTAAAGATGATTACATCGTGTACCCCGCCCATGGGGTCGGTCGGATTACGTCGATTGAAGAGCAGGAAATTGCTGGATCGAAGCTGGAGCTGTTCGTCGTCTCTTTCGAAAAAGATAAAATGACTCTTCGCGTTCCGACCGCCAAAGCAACCACCAGCGGCATGCGCCCGCTGTCGGACAAGGATACCATCGGCAAAGCACTCGATACGCTGAATGGCCGTGCCCGCGTAAAGCGTGTAATGTGGTCCCGTCGTGCACAGGAATACGAGCAAAAGATCAACTCGGGCGATCTTGTTTCGATTGCCGAAGTTGTGCGCGATCTGCACCGCGGCGAAGACCAGCCGGAACAGTCGTATTCCGAGCGTCAGCTTTATGAGGCAGCGTTCGAACGCCTCGCGCGCGAAGTGGCCGCAGTCGAGAAAATCGACGAAAGCAAAGCCGCCGAGAAACTTTCATCGGTCCTGATCAAGCGCGCAGCTTAGACTGGACATCTGTCGATTATTCTTCGGCGCTGCTGAAGAAATGAAAAACGCCACTCCGTAACCGGAGCGGCGTTTTTTGTATGAAAGGGCAAATGGATGGCCCGCAACGAATTTACGCAATCAGGTAGCCCTCGCCTGAACCGGTAATTGTCACATCGACAATCTCGCCCTGAGCGCGGGTTTCGGAAAACCGGACTTCGGAAAACCCTTCAGAGCGGCCCATATCACCGCGCTCGACCAGAACCCGCTGGGTCTTTCCGACAACTGATGACAGGTACGCCGCTCTCCGGCCATCTCCTGCCCCGCGCAGTTCAGCCGCCCGTGCCCTGATCGTTCCACCGTCGACGGGGGGCATTTTCGCGGCAGGTGTTCCTCGTCGCGGCGAGTAAGGGAAAATATGCAACCATGTCAGGCCGCACTCCTCCAGCATTGCCAGCGACTGTCGGTGCATTGCCTCTGTCTCGGTCGGGAAGCCCGCTATAAGGTCAGCGCCGAACACAACATCCGGTCGCCGCGCGCGGACGTCATCGCAAAAACGGATCGCGTCATCGCGTAAATGTCGCCGCTTCATGCGCTTGAGAATCATGTCGTCACCCGATTGCAGTGACAGATGCAAATGCGGCATCAGGCGTGCCTCGCCCATACAATCCATCAGTGCGGGGTCGGCCTCGATTGAATCGATGGACGACAGACGCAGGCGCGGCAATTCCGGAACATGCCTGAGAATCGCCTGGACTAAAGTGCCTAAACGCGGAGAACCCGGCAAATCAGGCCCGTAAGACGTTAGATCCACACCGGTCAGAACCACTTCGCGGTGGCCCGCATCCACGACACGCTTGACCTGCTCAACCGCATCACCAACGGGAACTGAACGCGCATTTCCGCGACCGAAAGGAATAATGCAAAAGGTGCAGCGGTGATCACATCCGTTTTGAACCTGAATAAATGCACGGGTACGTTCGGACAGGCAGTCGATCATGTGCGGCGTGTGTTCGCGCACGGCCATAATGTCGTTGACGCGGACTTTCTCAGCCTCGCCAATCCCGAAGTCGTTCGATCCCGCGATGCGCCGCCACTGTGCGGCATCAACCTTTTCCGCGTTCCCGAGAACCAGATCAACCTCGCCCATTTCTGCAAAGGTTTCCGGCTCCACCTGAGCGGCGCATCCTGTTACAATAAGTTTAGTACCCGGATTTTCGCGCCGCAGTTTGCGGATTGTCTGACGCGCCTGACGCACGGCCTCGCCCGTCACCGCACAGGTATTTACAATCACCGCGTCGTCCAGACCTGCGGCACGGGTTTGCTCGCGGATCACCTGACCCTCGTAAGCGTTCAGCCGACACCCGAGCGTTACGACCCGGGCGCCATTGTTTTCAGAACTATCGGACATAGGCGGGAGATATGGCTTTCTTGGCAAAGACGCAACGCCGCTCAGGCAACGGAATCGGCGGAGTCAGGCGACAGCGTCAAAAGTTGTGTCACTGAGCAAAGTTACAACTGACGGCATTTTGCTAACGGGTTGTTAACCTTCGTCAACGAATAGTTACTAAAAATAACGACTTCCGATTGAGAATTTACAGAGCGGCATATGGACAAGCACAATGATTTCGACAGAATACCGCGCAACCCTGACAGCGCCAAGACCCTGACACCGGCGGCCTCGTTGGATGCCCGCCAGATTGCCGCCTTGACCGAGTGGCGACGGTTGTCGGTGAATGGTCAGCCGCCTCGCCGTGCCGATTTCCGGCCGGAACGGATCAAGCGCGCTCTGCCTGTCTCTACCTTGCTTCACGTTGAGCAAACCGGTGGTCGGCTTGTTTTTCGTCAGCGTATCCAAGGCAAAATGACGCGCATTGCATTCGGCGAGAGTGACAATACCAGCTTTGACGAGACATTCGCGCCTGAACACCTTGCACAGGCTTTTCCGGCCTTTACCGAGGCTGTTTGCGATGGGCGGGTCACTCTAACGCGGGTTGCAGCCCATACAGCGGGCGGCGCAAACTTTAATTTTACGCGACTTTTGCTTCCGTTCACCGATGCTGAAAATCAGGTGACCCGCGTCTTGGCAGTCTATGGTTTTGATGCAGAGCGGCTTGCAAACCTGCGCACACCCCTGCGCCTTTCCGAACAACCAGCCGTCGCAGGAATGCAGCCTGCGGACAGTGCGTATTTGCGATTGAAGTCCGCCTAGCGCGCCGCAAAAAGAAAATTATCAAACGCGTCAGTAAGCCCCGCATCCGGTGCGGCGTTAACAGAGGCTCACTTCATGTTGCACCGCATCACGCCGCATTGCCCTCGGGCGAAAACCGCAATATACGTGCGCGCGAGATGATATTCCGTCCAGAGCGCCCCAGTGCCTTGCGCGCCAGACACAGTTTTCGAAGGGATTTTCCATGACTGTATCCACCGGCCACGATTCGCTTAACACTCGCCGTAAACTGAAAGTCGGCGACGAGGTTTATGCGATCTACTCCATCGACGCGGCAGAAGAGGCGGGTGCAGGGGATCTGAAACGTCTGCCCTCGTCTCTTCGCGTTGTTCTCGAGAACCTGCTACGGAATGAAGACGGCGAAACGGTTACAGTTGACGACATCAGGGCCTTCTCGAAATGGGTCGAGGATGGCGGCAAGTCCGACGCGGAAATCGCCTATCGCCCTGCCCGCATCCTGTTGCAGGATTTCACCGGTGTTCCTGCCGTGGTCGATCTGGCCGCGATGCGCGACGCAATGAAGGCGCTGAACGGCGATCCTCAGAAAATCAATCCGCTGACGCCTGTTGATCTGGTTATTGACCACTCGGTCATGGTCGACAACTTCGGCACGCCGATGGCGTTTCAGGCCAATGTGGACCGCGAGTACGAGCGCAACGGAGAGCGGTACGAGTTTCTGAAATGGGGTCAGGGCGCGTTTAACAACTTTCGTGTTGTCCCTCCGGGAACGGGCATCTGTCACCAGGTTAACCTTGAATATCTGTCTCAGACTGTCTGGACGGATGAAGACAAAAACGGCGAGCGCGTTGCCTATCCCGATACACTGGTCGGCACCGACTCGCACACGACGATGGTCAACGGCCTTGCCGTTCTGGGCTGGGGCGTTGGGGGCATCGAGGCCGAGGCCGCAATGCTCGGACAGCCCATCTCTATGCTGATCCCCGAAGTTGTCGGTTTCAAACTGACCGGCGATGTCAAAGAGGGCGTAACAGCGACCGATCTGGTATTGCGCGTTGTCGAGATGCTGCGCGAACATGGCGTTGTCGGTAAGTTCGTTGAATTTTACGGCGACGGCCTCGACAACCTGCCCCTCGCCGACCGTGCGACGATTGCCAACATGGCCCCTGAATACGGGGCGACCTGCGGGTTCTTCCCCGTTGATAAAGAAACGCTGCGCTACCTGAAAACGACGGGCCGCGACAAGGACCGGATTCAGCTTGCCGAGGGTTACGCAAAAATTCAGGGCATATGGCGCGACAACAAAACGCCGGACCCCGTGTTTTCGTCCACACTGTCGCTGGATATGTCCACGGTTGAGCCAGCGATTTCCGGACCGAAACGCCCGCAGGATCGCATTGTCCTGAGCGAAGCCTCGAACGCATTTAACAAGATGATCGGCGATATGCGGGGCGGTGCACCTTTGGCAACCGGTGCCGAAGAAGCAGCCCCCGGCACGGAAGCGGCGGAAATGAATGCCGAGGGTGCGGCGCAGCCTCAGGCCCGTCCGCATAAATCCGCGAATGTTAAGGACAGCGATTACGATGTCACCGACGGCGATGTTGTCATCGCGGCGATTACGTCGTGCACCAACACGTCGAACCCTTACGTTATGATCGGCGCGGGTCTGGTCGCGAAAAAGGCCAACGAGAAAGGCCTGAAGCCTAAACCGTGGGTGAAAACCTCGCTCGCGCCCGGCTCTAAAGTCGTTACCGAGTATCTGACGAATTCCGGCCTGCAAAAGCATCTCGACGACATGGGCTACGATCTTGTCGGGTATGGTTGCACGACCTGCATCGGTAACTCCGGCCCGCTACCGGAGGCGATTTCCGAAGCGATCAATGCTGAAGATATCGTGGCGTGTTCGGTTCTGTCAGGGAACCGCAACTTCGAAGGTCGCGTGAACCCGGATGTGCGCGCAAACTATCTTGCCTCGCCGCCGCTGGTGGTTGCCTATGCAATCCTCGGCACAATGACCGAGGACATTACGACCGTCTCGCTCGGCAAAGATCATGAAGGCAACGATGTCTTCCTGAAAGACATCTGGCCGAGCGCGCAGGAAATCTCCGAGCTGGTTGAACAGACTGTCACGCGCGAAGCCTTTACCTCGCAATATGCCGACGTCTTCACCGGCGACGATAAATGGGCTGCTGTCGAGGCCGAGGGCGGCGAGACCTACGGCTGGCCTGCCGGTTCAACCTACGTTCAGAACCCGCCATACTTTGAAGGCATCACGCCGGAAGTCGGCGAGATCAAAAACGTCGAGAAGGCGCGCGTGCTTGCGCTGCTGGCGGACTCGATCACGACCGACCATATCTCTCCCGCCGGTTCGATTGCGAAAGTGTCGCCAGCGGCACAGTACCTCGAAAGCTTTCAGGTTCCGGCCCGTGAGTTCAACAGCTATGGCGCGCGGCGCGGTAATCACCAGGTGATGATGCGCGGCACTTTCGCCAACATCCGCATCCGGAACCAGATGGCCCCCGGAACCGAGGGCGGCGTAACCCGTCACGTTCCTTCGGGCGAAGTTATGCCGATCTTTGACGCAGCCATGAAGTACGCTGACGAGGGCACGCCTCTGGTCGTTGTCGCAGGCAAGGAATACGGCACGGGATCATCGCGCGACTGGGCCGCAAAGGGCACAGCGTTGCTGGGCGTTAAGGCCGTTATCGCCGAGAGCTTCGAGCGGATCCACCGTTCTAACCTCGTTGGAATGGGCGTGATCCCGCTGGAGTTCACGGGTGGCGACAGCCGTGAGAGCCTTGGCATGACAGGTGATGAAGTCATCAGTGTTGCCGGCCTTGAAGGCGACATGAAGCCGCGCGCGACCGTGAAGGGAACTGTCGAATTCGCGGACGGAACGACGAAGGAAATCGACCTGCTCTGCCGGATCGATACCGCCGTCGAAATCGACTACGTCAAAAACGGAGGCGTCCTGCACTACGTGCTGCGCGACCTTGCATCGGAAGATGCGAAGATCGCGGCTGAGTAAAGCGTTCGCCGACTGACCTGGCTGAGATGAGGAAACCCCGGTGCGCTGCGCCGGGGTTTTATCGTAGCCGGATCATTCCTCACCAGCCCAGTGCAACACCGTCTTTGCGCGGGTCTGAACCGCCCACAAGGCACCCGTTCGTGTGATCGAGCACGATCATTTGGCCGCCGCCGATTGGGCCGATGTCGCGGTTGATTGTGTGGCCCATGACGTGGAGTTGCTCGATCACATCTGGTGAATAGCCACGCTCGATATCCAGCTTTCCATCTTGCGGAAAACACCGCGCGCCATCCATCACCGCTTGCGGGTCCATGTCGTAATCGAGCAGGTTCGAGATTGCGCGGGCATGGCCGCAGGACTGATACTGGCCGCCCATCACACCAAATGTCGCCATTGGCGTTTCGCCCTTTGACAGCATCGCGGGGATGATCGTGTGCATGGGGCGATTGCCGCCCGCCAATTCGTTCGGGTGGCCTTTGACCAGCGAGAATCCACCGCCCCGGTTCTGGAAATTGATGCCGTATTTTGTCGATGCCAAGCCGCCGCCGAAGGCGTGGAAGACCGAATAGATCAGCGAGACCATCATCCGGTCGCTGTCGACAACAGTGATGTAGATTGTGTCGCGGTGCGGCGCGCCGTTCGGGCCGAGGGCGTGGAGCTTGTCGGCTTCGGCCAAAAGGTCAGGACGCATGTGCAGGGGATCAATCCGCCCGCGCATAGCATCGATCGTGCTTTCCGATAGCATATGCGCCAGACGCTCTGCTGCACCAGGTGTATCGGCGTCGGCAATCAGGCAGTTGCGCGCATGATAGGCAAGGCGCGCCGTTTCCGCTTCCAGATGCGCGCGTTCCGCTCCGAACGGGTCCATAGAGCCAAGGTCAAAACCGGCTAGGATTTTCGCCATCAGAAT
>CALGNW010000106.1 GCA_937958345.1 uncultured Neomegalonema sp.
CCCCTCAGGGCAGGTATTCGAGTCAGGGATGCGCGCGCCGTTTCCGGCGCACGCCGCGCTAAAGAGCGCCTTAGTCTTCTTCGGCTTCAAGCAGCTCGACGTTCAGGCCGAGCGAGCGGATCTCTTTGACAAGAACGTTGAACGATTCCGGAATACCGGCCTCGAAGTTGTCCTCGCCTTTGACGATGCTCTCGTAGACCTTGGTACGACCGGCCACGTCATCCGACTTCACCGTCAGCATTTCCTGCAGGGTGTAAGCAGCGCCGTATGCCTCAAGTGCCCATACTTCCATCTCCCCGAAGCGCTGTCCGCCGAACTGGGCTTTACCGCCGAGTGGCTGCTGCGTGACGAGCGAGTATGGCCCCGTCGAACGGGCGTGGATTTTATCGTCCACGAGGTGGTGCAGTTTGAGCAGGTACTTGTACCCGACCGTAACCTTGCGGGCGAACGCCTCGCCGGTACGACCATCATAGAGCTGCATCTGACCCGACGTGTCGAGACCCGCATTCCTGAGGTTCTCAACAATGTCCGCCTCTTTCGCGCCGTCAAAGACGGGCGTGCCGAAAGGAACACCGCTGGTGACGTTTTCCGCCGCCTCGATGAATTCGTTCTCCGGCATCGGAGCCAGTGCGGCGTCGAACACTTCCTCGCCATACGCAATCTTCATTGCGTCCTGCACGGGGGTCATGTCGCCCTTTTGACGGTAGACTTCGAGCGCCTCCTCGATGGAGCGGCCAAAGCTGGCCGATGCCCATGAAAGGTGCGTTTCAAGAATCTGACCGACGTTCATGCGCGACGGCACGCCGAGCGGGTTCAGCACGATATCGACCGGCTGACCGCTTTCGAGGAACGGCATGTCCTCCTGCGGCATCACGCGGGAGATAACACCCTTGTTGCCATGGCGTCCGGCCATCTTGTCACCGGACTGAAGCTTGCGTTTCACCGCGATGAAGACCTTGACGGTTTTCATAACACCCGGAGGCAGATCATCGCCGCGGCGGACCTTTTCGACCTTGTCGTCGAACCGGCGGTCGAGTGCCTTTTTCTGAAGCTCGTACTGCTCGTTGAGCAGTTCGATTTCCTTCATAATGGCGTCGTCGGCCAGCGTGATCTTCCACATATCGGACCGGACCGACAGCGCACTCAGGCTTTCCACCGTCAGCGGGGTTTTCGCGGGCACGTCTTTCGTGCCTTTGACAGCCTCGTGGCCGATCAGAAGATCCGACAGACGCGAGTAGATGTTGCGATCCAAAATCGCGCGCTCGTCGTCGCGGTCACGGGTAAGGGTTTCGATTTCCTCACGCTCGATCTGCTGGGCGCGTTCGTCTTTATCGACGCCGTAACGGTTGAAGACACGAACCTCAACGACCGTACCAAAGTCACCCGGAGCCATGCGCAGCGAGGTGTCGCGCACGTCCGATGCCTTCTCGCCGAAGATTGCACGGAGGAGTTTTTCCTCCGGCGTCATCGGAGACTCGCCCTTCGGCGTGATCTTGCCGACAAGAATGTCACCCGGCGCAACCTCCGCACCGATGTAAACGATGCCCGCTTCGTCGAGGTTGCGCAGAGCTTCCTCGCCGACATTCGGGATATCGCGGGTGATGTCTTCCGGTCCCAGCTTGGTGTCGCGGGCGTTAACCTCGTATTCCTCGATGTGAATCGAGGTGAAGACGTCGTCCTTCACGATACGCTCGGAAATGAGGATCGAATCCTCAAAGTTATAACCGTTCCAGGGCATGAACGCGACGAGCACGTTCTTACCCAGCGCCAGTTCGCCCAGATCGGTGGACGGTCCGTCAGCGATAACATCACCGGCGAACACGTTGTCACCCACTTTCACCAGCGGGCGCTGATTGATACAGGTGTTCTGGTTCGAGCGTTGGAATTTGCGCAGACGATAGATATCCACGCCCGGATCACCCGGCTCCATCTTTTCGGTCACGCGCACGACGATACGCATGGCATCGACCTGATCGATCGTACCGGCGCGGCGCGCCGTAATCGAAGCACCGGAGTCGCGCGCTACACGCGCTTCCATGCCGGTTCCGACCAGCGGAGCCTCGGCCTTGAGCAGCGGAACAGCCTGACGCTGCATGTTCGAACCCATGAGAGCTCTGTTCGCATCGTCATTTTCAAGGAACGGGATCAGTGACGCCGCTACCGAAACAAGCTGTTTCGGCGATACGTCGATCAGATCGACATTCTCGCGCGGGTTCATCATAAAGTCGCCCGCCTTACGGGTCGACACGACTTCATTTTCAAAGCCGCCTTCCGCCGTCAGGTTGGCGTTCGCCTGAGCAACCGTATGCTTCATCTCTTCCATGGCCGAGATGTAGACAACTTCGTCAGTCACCTTGCCGTCGATCACCTTGCGGTACGGGCTTTCGATAAAGCCGTACTTGTTAACCTTCGCAAAGGTCGCCAGCGAGTTGATCAGTCCGATGTTCGGACCTTCGGGCGTTTCAATCGGACAGATCCGGCCATAGTGGGTCGGGTGCACGTCGCGGACTTCAAAGCCGGCGCGCTCGCGGGTCAGGCCGCCCGGTCCAAGCGCCGAAAGGCGACGCTTGTGAGTGACTTCCGACAGCGGGTTGGTTTGGTCCATAAACTGCGACAGCTGCGAGGAACCGAAGAACTCGCGAACCGCAGCAGCGGCAGGTTTCGCGTTGATCAGATCCTGCGGCATAACCGTGTCGATCTCGACCGAGGACATACGCTCTTTGATCGCACGCTCGGTCCGCAACAGGCCAAGACGGTACTGGTTTTCCATCAGCTCGCCGACGGAACGGACACGGCGGTTGCCGAGGTTGTCGATGTCGTCAATCTCGCCCTTGCCGTCGCGCAGGCGCAGCAGATTGCGGATAACCGCGATCATGTCTTCCTTGCGCAGTGT
>CALGNW010000107.1 GCA_937958345.1 uncultured Neomegalonema sp.
CGGTTTCAGCCGCGCTGTTGGTGGATGAACCCTTTGGCATGCGCGAGCTGGCCGGTGTGCTGATGATCGTGGGCGCGAGTTTGGTCGAGCCTCTGGCGGGTTTGCGGACGCGCAAAAAAGACCGGCTTAGGGTGTGAGGCAGGGTCGGGTGTTCGGGCCGCGTTTTCAGGATTTAGAGACTGTTTGAGTCCGTCCGGTTCAGGCGGGGTCTCAGAACCCTGAATCCTTTGCGCCGACGGCTTTGCATCGCCGGATTGATGGACGGGAATATCTGAATCGGAGAGCGCGCGGTGCATGGATTTTATTGACAGGAGAATTTTGTTCTTTATATGTTCCATTGCTGCTTTCGGAAAGGACATCATGCTCTGGGATACGGACCGCCTTGTTGAACATAACCGCCTCGCGCTGCTGCGCGTTCTGGCGGGGCTGTTCGTCATGGCCGGTCTGACGCCGGGAACGGGTGTGATCGAGACGCTGCCGCGCGGGGTGAAATACGCGATCCTCAAGGTGTTGCGCCGGTCCGAATCCGCGACGCGGCGGTTGATTGCCGCCGAGGCGGACAAGCTGGCCGATGTGGCCTATGTACCGCCGCCCAAGCATGAAAAATCCCAAACGAAACGGACGGACGCGCCGAAGCGGCGTGCGCCGCGGATGCCGTTATTCCGGCTCGTCGATCCGCGCAAGCACCTTGAGGAACTGCACCCGAACCGCCGTGCGCGGCGGGCGGCGGCGCGGAAAAAGCGCGGCGGCGAGCGGGTTTTGCTGTTCCGTATTGCCGGTTTTGACGGACGCCCCGACTATGAGGAATGGTCCGAGCCTGTGCCGGAACTGACGCCCGATGACATGCTGACCGCCGCCGGAATTTCCCGGCGGATGCAGGCCTTGCATCATGCGCTGGGCGATTTGCCCGCGCAGGCAATGCGGATGAAACGCGAGATTGCAAAGCGCAAGGCGGCCAAACCCGGACCGGCCTCGGTTCCGCCCCTGCGCGCGGGTCTGCCGCCGGGATATCGGGCCGGTGGAACAGAGCCGGTCGATATTATCCTGCGCGATTGCCACTGGATCGCGATGCGGAAGGACAGGCCGCCGGTCGGGGTCGCGGCGACAGGGTGAGGTTTGAACCTTCCTCCGCTTTGCGGATGGGAGGCGGGGGTGTTTGGTGAGAGGCGGTGGATTATCGGTGCTGGATGGTGGGGGCGATGATTGGTGAGGGTGGTCGGGCTCTCGGTGCTGGATGGTTGGGGCGGTGTGAGCTCTCGGTGATTTTTGCTTTGCAAAAATGCACCTGCCGCTGTGAGGGAGGTGCTTGGGGGGGCTCGCGTACGCGGAAGAGTAGCTTTCGCGGCGCGAAAACTACTCTTCCGCGTCTAAGGCAAACCCCTCGATGATATGAGCGGCGGCGGTTTGGGCGGCGTCGAACGCGCCCTCGATCAGGCCGGGGCTGTTTACGCCGATTTCCGCAACCGAGAAAACCATGCGCCCGTCCCATTGCGGCTCTCGCAGAATATCGGGGGCGAGTTCGGGATGGCGCGGGCTTTCGTCGCGGTCGGCGTCGGTGCAGATGAACGGATTTTTTGCCCAGTCCTCGATGACGAAATGCGTATAATCTTCAGCGTCCTCGCCAAAGCAGCGCGCGAATTGGTAGAGGATTTCTTCGTGCAGCAGATCCTCGTCCTCGCGCATGTCGACGGACCAACCGACAAAGCCGAACAGTGCGGCGGGTTTGCCGCCCTCGGCGCTGAGATCATGGGCCTCGCCCAGCGGCCCGATCTGACTGGCGATACGGCCCGATAATCCGGCCTCGCGCCAGAAGGGAGAATCGAAAACCGCGACCGCTTTGGCCTGCGCGGCCATCCATGTCGGGGTTGCCTGCATCGGAATTTTCAGCGCATCCGGCAGAGCGGGACGCCAGTCAATCTCGAGCGCGACCCGCAGCGGGGCGGCAACCACAAGGCGGCGCGCGGTGATGATGTCTTCGTCGGTGCCAATCTCTACGCCGCCGTCAATCCGCGTTATCCGCCGCACGGCCGCGTTCGGCACGATGGCGTAATCGGGAATGCGGTCGAGCAGCGCGTCGATGATCGCCGACGGCCCGCCGACAATCCGGCGGATGCCGTGCTGTGCGGGCAGGGCGCGCTGGATCGTCTCGCGGCCCCCCATTTCGATGATCGCCTCGCCATCCTCGTACTGGTCGTGGGTATCAAGGCCGAGGCGTTCCAGCCAGTCGGCGGCGATGGGTTGAAACGGAGTCCAGACCCAGCTCGGCCCGAGGTCGGCCAGATGCCGGTCCTCCTGATCGCGCACGGATTTGACCCGCCCGCCCGCGCGCTCGCCCGCCTCCAGCACCATGACCGACAGGCCGGTGTCAACCAGCATCGCAGCGGTGGTCAGGCCGGAAATTCCGGCCCCGATAATCACAACATCTACGTCCACGTTCTGCTCCGCATTTATCGGGTTGCCTCCGCCCGCACCGCGCGCTTAGGTCTGGGCATGGTCAAGCAACTTCCCTATCGCACAATTCGAGAAATCTTCACGCGCTTTCGTGACGACTGCGCCGAACCCAAAGGCGAGTTGGAGCACACGAATGCTTTTACGCTGGTGGTTGCCGTCGCGCTGTCGGCGCAAGCGACCGATAAGGGCGTCAACAAAGCAACGCGCGGTTTGTTCGCGGTGGCCGACACACCCGCCAAGATGCTGGCGCTCGGCGAAGAGGGCGTGATCGGGCATATCAAGACCATCGGCCTGTTCCGCAACAAGGCGAAGAACGTCATCAAGCTGTCCCAGCGGTTGGTTGACGAATTCGACGGCGAGGTTCCGCAATCGCGGGCGGCGCTGGAGAGCCTGCCGGGCGTGGGGCGCAAGACGGCGAATGTCGTGCTGAATATGTGGTTCGGATATCCGGCGCAGGCGGTGGATACGCATATCTTTCGGATCGGCAACCGGACCGGCCTCGCCATGGGCAAGGATGTCGTCGCGGTCGAGCGGTCTATCGAGGATCAGGTGCCGGTCGAGTTTGCCCAGCACGCGCATCACTGGCTGATCCTGCACGGGCGCTATGTCTGCAAAGCGCGCAAGCCGGAATGTCCGACCTGTCTGATTGCCGACCTGTGCGGGTTCGAAGAAAAGACACCCCCGGCGTGATGCCGGAGGCGCGTTGTCCGGTCAGTATGTCTGAATGATCTCGGTCGGCGGCAAACCCTGCGGCTGAAATGTCTGCGGCTGATACGGCGAGGTGAATCCGGACTGCGGCACAATGCTGCTCGGCGTTGTCTCGACGGGAACGACCTGCAGGCTTTCAGGCGTGTAGGTCTGGGCCGGTGCGACGTAGCTTTGTACCGGAGCCGCCTCGAATTGAGTCGGGGCCGTTTGAATCTGCGCCGAGAAATCCTGATACGCGCCGATGCTCTCGTAGGTCGGATTTGCCGGAGCGGCGGGCGCAGCCGGTGCGATGGACTGAACCGGCGCGGGCGCGTAGGTCTGGATCGGCTGCTGCGGTTGCGCGGGCGCAGGCTGGAAATTCTGGACCGGGGCCGGCACGTATGCCGGAGCCGGAGCGGCTTGCGGCGCGGGGGCGCTGTTCACAGGCGCCTGCTGTGACGGAGCTGTCGTCCACGGTGCGGGCGGGCGCCGGTACGCACCCGGAACCGGGTAAACATAAACCGGGGCAGGGCGGAAGTAATAGCGGCGCGGCGCATAGAAATGGCGCGGCCCGAAGAACGCGGGCCCGTAATTGAACCCGAACGAGATGCCGCCGCCATGATGACCGTGGTGATGTTTGTGGCGGCGATGCGCCTCGGCAGGGGCAACAGTTGCGGCGACGGTGATTGCGGCAAGCGCGACAGCGAGAGTTTGTTTCAACATGGTCTTTCAGTTCCTCAATTCTCTGCGTATCCGGCGGGGCGGCTTCCCACGGCAGCCCACGATTCGCAGGTTCGCGCAACACATCCCGGCGCGATCAGGTTTCAACCCGGCGCAAAGTATGCCGTGGAGATGCGGCGAGCTCAAGGCGGAGCAGTCCGCAGGCGAACGGTAAAAAGGGCGTTCATGCAGGGGTTGCCGCGTCCGGCGGGCGCGTTCAACGATGCGCACAGACCGTCCGCCTACGCCGCGCTCTGCCCTTTCCTAAGACGCGAAAAAAGGGTACATCATCGGGACAGGATGCAGCAGGGGAACAGGCCAGTGAACGAGCAAATTCCTTTCGCGGGCGATGCCGAAACCTCGGTACGGGCGCTGCCGAACAATATCGAAGCCGAGCAGGCCGTGCTGGGCGCTTTGCTGGTCAATAACGAAGTGTATGACCGGCTGGCGGCGTTCTTGTTGCCGCAGCATTTTTATGATCCCGTCCATGCGCAAATCTATGAGGTTGCCGGACAACGGATCACGAAGGGGCAGATCGCTTCGCCGATTACGCTGAAGCCGGTTTTTGAGAATGACGAGGCGTTTGCCCCGCTTGGGGGCGCGGCGTATCTGTTGCGACTCGCGGATGCGGCGATCTCTGTCTTTAATGTGCTCGACTACGGGCGGCAGGTCTATGACATGTCTGTCCGCCGTGACCTCATCCAGCTGGGCGAGGATATTGCCGATAGCGCAGGCAATTTTCTGGATGATGCCGATGCTGCCGAGCAAATCGGGTTGGCCGAGTCGCGGCTGTATTCGCTGGCCGAGAAGGGCCGGTTCGAGGGCGGATTTAAAACCTTTGCCCGCTCGGTTAAAACTGCCGTCGAGCATGCCAATGCCGCCTATCAGCGTGACGGCAAGCTGGCGGGGATTTCATCCGGCCTGCGTGATCTAGACAAAAAGCTGGGAGGCCTGCACAAGTCTGATCTGCTGATCCTCGCGGGACGTCCTTCGATGGGCAAGACCGCACTGGCGACCAACATCGCGTTCAACGTGGCCAAGGCATACAAGCAGGGCGAGCGCAGTGACGGAACGTTCGGCACGATTGACGGCGGGTCGGTCGGATTTTATTCGCTTGAGATGTCGGCGGAACAACTCGCCACTCGAATTCTGGCCGAGCAATGCGAGATTTCCTCCGAGCTGATTCGCAAGGGCGAGCTTCAGGAAAACGAGTTCCAGAGATTTGTCGAAGTCGCGCGGGTTCTGGAAACCAAACCGCTGTTCATTGACGACACCCCCGCGCTGTCCATCGGACAGCTTGCGGCGCGGGCGCGGCGGCTAAAGCGCCAGCACGGGCTTGATTTGCTGGTGGTCGATTACCTGCAACTGGTGTCAGGGGACGGCGGCGCGCGGGGGAATGAAAACCGCGTACAGGAAATCTCGGCCATTACGCGCGGATTGAAAGCTATCGCGAAGGAACTTGAGATTCCGGTGATTGCGCTGTCGCAGCTTTCCCGCCGGGTCGAAGACCGCGAGGATAAACGGCCTCAGCTTTCGGACCTGCGCGAATCCGGGTCGATCGAGCAGGACGCCGATGTCGTGATGTTTGTCTATCGCGAGGAGTACTACCTGTCGCGGACCGAACCGCGCGAAGGCACGCAAGAGCATCTGGAATGGCAGCAGGCGATGGATGCAGTTCACAACGTCGGCGAGGTCGTGATCGGCAAACAGCGCCACGGTCCCATCGGCATCGAGAAATTGCAGTTCACGCCTCAATTTACCCGATTCAGCGATCTCGCGGACCCCGAACGATTTGCGCCGACGACGTTTGAGTGACCCAACCGCTATTGACGATAGACCTTGGTGCGGTTGCCGCGAACTGGCGCGCGTTGGATGCTCTGTCCGGTTCGGCGGAAACAGCGGTTGCGGT
>CALGNW010000108.1 GCA_937958345.1 uncultured Neomegalonema sp.
TGGCGCACCGCGCCGCTGGAACTTTAAGGGACACCGATGCTTAAGATCGAAAATCTGCACTGCCAGTTGGAAGAAGATCCGGACACCAAAATCCTCAAGGGCGTTGATCTTGAGGTTGAGGCGGGCAAGGTCCACGCGATCATGGGTCCGAACGGGTCGGGTAAATCCACGCTCTCGTATGTTCTGTCGGGGCGTGACGGATACGAAGTCACCGAGGGTTCGGCGACTTTGCTCGGCGAGGATATTCTCGATATGGAACCCGACGAGCGCGCCGCTGCGGGCCTGTTCCTTGCGTTCCAGTACCCGGTTGAGATTCCCGGCGTCGGCAACATGATCTTTCTGCGCACCGCGCTGAACGCCCAGCGTAAAGCGCGCGGCGAAGAGGAAATGGGCGCGCCCGAATTCCTCAAGCTTGTTCGTGCCAGAGCGGCTGAACTCGACATCTCGCCCGAGATGATGAAGCGCCCGGTCAATGTCGGTTTTTCCGGCGGCGAGAAAAAGCGCAACGAAATTTTGCAGATGAGCCTGCTCCAGCCGAAACTCTGCATCCTCGACGAAACCGATTCCGGCCTCGATGTCGATGCGATGAAGCTTGTGTCCAAGGGCGTCAATTCTCTGCGCGACGAGGGTCGCGGGTTCCTCGTTATTACGCACTACCAGCGCCTGCTCGACCACATCAAGCCGGACGTTGTTCACATCATGGCGAAAGGCCGGATCGTTCAGACGGGCGGACCGGAACTGGCACTTGAAGTTGAGAAAAACGGTTATGCCGACATTCTCGGAGCGGCTGCGTAATGGATGCACCAACCAACCCGTGGCAGGGTGCGTTTACCGCGTTCAAGGCCACCGATGCGGCAAAGATGGGCGCTAAGGCCCGTGATGCCGCCTTCGACCGTTTCATTGCGCATGGTCTGCCGACCAAGCGTAACGAGTATTGGAAATACACGCCGGTCCGCGATGTAACGCCTGATGTAAAAGTGTCGGCAAATAATGCGGCAGACGCGTTTGCCGGTGTCGACTCGTATCGCCTCGTCTTTGTCGATGGCGCGATTGATCTTGCGCGTTCCGACCGCGATGCGCTTGCGGCGGTTGCCGACGTGGCCGGTGCGGATGGTGCGCCGTGGATGGATGGCGTCTTCAATGAATTGCAGGCCAAACCGGTTGAGGGTGCGCAAAAGCAGGTCGAGCGTCCCTTCGCCGATTTGAATCTTGCGATGTTTTCCGACGGGCTTGCGGTGCGCATTCCTGCAGGGACGGCGTTGCCGAAACCGATCCACCTGCGCTACGAGGGCACGGCTGCGGCGCATCTGCGTCTGGAAATGCTGGTGGAAAAGGGAGCGTCCGCGACGATCCTTGAATCCGGCTCCGGCGCGCTGACAACGGGCGCCGAGATCGTCATCGAGGACGGCGCATCGCTGAACCATCTGCGGGCGCAAACCGAAGTGGCCGACAAACAATTTACCGCGCTCTACGCCCGTATCGGGGCCGACGCGCAGTTCAAAACCTTTACGCTGGCGGCGGACGGCGCTTTGATCCGTAACGAGACGCACCTGACAATGGCGGGCGAAAACGGCAATGGTCATATCGCGGCAGGTGTGATGGGGCGCGGCGATGCGCTGATCGACAACACCGTCTATATCAGCCACGAGGCGGCGCATTGCGAAAGCCGTCAGGTCATCAAAAACGTCATGGATGATCGCTCGAAGGCTGTGTTTCAGGGCAAGATTTACGTCAAGAAAGACGCGCAGAAAACCGACGGTTATCAGATCAGCCAATCGGTACTTTTGTCCGAGGGGGCCGAGTTCAACGCCAAGCCCGAACTCGAAATCTACGCTGATGACGTGATGTGTTCCCACGGTTCGACCACGGGCGCGCTGGACGATACGGCGCTGTTCTATCTGCGCTCGCGCGGGGTTCCGCTGAAGGAGGCCGAGGCGATGCTGGTTGCCGCCTTTGTGGATGAAGCGATTCTCGAAATTGCCGACGAAGACCTTCAGGACATCGTTCGCAAATCAGTCGATGCGTGGATGTCCGCGCGCGCGGCGGCCTAGATATGGCCGCCAACCTACCCGCGCTGTATGCCGAGGCATGGACGGCTCCGCGCCAGTCCATGCGCCGGATACTCTCGCTCGGATTGGCCGAGCGTGATCGCATCATCATGGTTGCGATTACCGGTATTCTGTTTGCCATTCCGGTCGGATTGGTTTTTCAGACGGTTGATATGCCAACCGGCCCCGATGGCGCGCCGATCCCTGCACCTTCGGCATTGTCCACGGCGATCATGGTCGTCGGTATCGTCATCCTCAGCTATTACTTCACGGCTGCTCTGATCAAGGGCATCGGGTCGCTGTTTGGGGGAGCCGGCAGTTACGTCGAATGTAAAACGACATCGGCGTGGACTCAATTTGTTGTCGGCACTGCCAATCTGGTTGTGATGCTGCTGTCATTTGTGTTGCCGGGCGCTCTGGAATCCGTGCTGCGACTAATCTTCACGGTCGCTGCCCTTTATGTCTCCTCGGCCTATGTGGCAGAGGTGCACGGGTTTGGCAGCGTCGGCAAAGTCATCGGCATCTCAGTGGCGGTGACAATTCTGATTCTGCTTTTGCTTTTGCCGATGATCCCCGCAGAGGTGCTGCAAGCGCCGCAGTAAGTTCAAGGCACGGTATGTACAATATTGACGCGATCCGCGAAGATTTTCCGGCGACAAAGCTTGAGGTTCACGGAAAACCGCTGATCTATCTCGACAACGGTGCAAGCGCGCAGAAACCGCGCCGCGTAATTGATACGATCACGCGGACGTATGAGAGCGAGTACGCGAATGTCCATCGCGGGCTGCATTATCTGTCGAACCTTGCCACTGAAAACTACGAGGCGGCGCGCGGCGTTGTGCAGAACTTTCTCGGCGCAGCGCACGAGGATGAAATTATCTTCACGCGCGGTTCGACCGAGTCGATCAATCTCGCCATGTATTCATGGCTGGAGCCGCGCATCAAAGAGGGCGACGAGATCGTCCTGACGACGATGGAGCATCACGCCAACATCGTACCGTGGCATTTTATGCGCGAGCGGTTCGGCGCAAAGCTGATCTGGGTTGACCCTGATGTGAACGGCGATATCTCCGCCGAGGCCATTGGTGCGGCGATGACCGACCGGACTGTCATGGTTGCGGTAACGCATATGTCGAATGTGCTGGGGTCGGTCGTTGACGTGAAGCGCGTGACCGAGCTGGCGCATGCTGCCGGCGCGGCAGTGATGATTGACGGCTCGCAGGGCGCAGTGCACTTGCCCGTCGATGTACAGGACATCGGCTGTGATTTTTACTGCATCACCGGCCACAAACTCTACGGGCCGAGCGGTTCGGGTGCGCTCTATGCCAAACGATCCCGCCATGATGAAATGCGCCCGTGGCACGGCGGCGGTGATATGATCCGCCACGTTCGCAAAGACGAGATCACCTACAACGTCGCGCCGCATAAATTCGAAGCCGGTACACCTCCCATTGCCCAGATCATCGGCATGGCAGAGGCAATCCGCTATATGCAGGATATCGGGATGCAGGCGATTGCCGATCACGAACATGACCTGCGTGATTACACGGCGCAGCAGTTGGACGGGTTGAACTGGCTGCATGTTCAAGGCAAATCGGAAACGAAGGGCGCGATCTTTTCGTTCACGATGGAGGGCGCGCACGCCCATGATATCTCGACCGTCCTTGACCGGTATGGTGTTGCCGTGCGGGCGGGCCATCACTGTTGCCAGCCGCTGATGGAGCACCTCGGCGTGACCGCGACCTGCCGCGCCAGCTTCGGCATGTACAACAACCGCGCTGACGCGGACGCGCTGGTCACCTCGCTGGAAAAGGCGCGTATGCTGTTTGAATAACGCCCCGTCCGGGCGGTTTCTTAAAATTTTACGGATTCGATCCCGTCTGAATTGTTTTGGGAAGGCCCGGGAAAGGCTTTCTTAACGGCGGCGTTTTAAAATTTCTAATCCAGCCTTACACCCGGATTAGCAGATCATGTCGAAAGAGGCTGAATTCAGTGATGCCATCGACCCGACCTCGCTGTTCGCGATTGTCAAAAGCCTCCCGCACGCTGCTGCGGTTCTGAACGCATCCGGCGCTGCCATTTACGAAAATACGGCTTTTACGACCCTTCGCGGTCGGGCTGAACCCGCGATATCGGGTGATGATTTCTTCTCGACATTGGGTCCGTTCGAGCGGACGCAGGTCGAACAGATGGCGTGGGACGCTTCCGGGTCCCGCAGCAGGAACTACCAACTGGACTGGCAGCTTCCGGGCGCACCGTCGACCACACACTTTGCCGAGATGACGCAGCTGACCGAGGGCGGAACCGTTGTCGGTGTACTCTGCCAGTTAACCGCCGATCTGTCTTATCAGAACGCCCGCTCTCGCTACCTGATGGAAAACCTTGACCTCGGCGTCTGGGATTACGATTTGCGGACCGGCGTCTTTACGGCCTCGGAAACGTGGCACGAGTTACGCGGACTGCCTGCCGACAGTGTTATTGATGTGACCAACGACGATTGGCTGGAACGGATACACCCCGATGACCGGGACAATCTGATGGCTGCGCTTTTGGGACAGATCGAAGGCGGCGAAAACAGTATCGTCACGCAATACCGTCACATCCACCCGGACGGCCATTGGCTGTGGATTTTAGGTCGCGCCAGCGTCGTGGAGCAGGATGCTGACGGCCAGCCGCTTCGGATCATCGGAACGGATACCAACATTTCGGACGCGATTAAGAGTCAGGATTCAATCAACCGGCTTGCCATGAAACTGAAACTGGCGGTCGAGGCGTCGGGCATGGGGATTTGGGAGTTCAACCCCGAGAAAAACAACATCCATTGGGATGACCGCATGTTGGAAATCTATGGGATTACCGACGGGCAAAACGAGCGTTCCGGCAATATCTGGGAAACGTATTTGCATAAGGGCGATTACGATGAAACCGTCGCCTATGCCGAAGAATGCAAGCGCCGGAACTGCGATTTCAAACGCGATTATCGGATTGTCACGCCGGACGGCGTTACACGTTATGTCCGCAGCATGGCCCGCGCGGTCAATGCCTCAGACTCCGAGAGAAAGCTGATTGGCGTCAATATTGACATCACCGAGGATTACGAGCGTGCGCAGGAGTTAGAGCTTTCGCGGCTTGAGGCCGAGGAGGCGAACCTTGCGAAATCAAACTTTCTCGCAAATATGAGCCACGAGTTGCGCACGCCGCTCAATGCGGTCATGGGTTTTTCCGAAACAATGTCGCTGGAAGCCCTTGGCGCAATGCCGCCGGTCTATCGTGAATATGCGAACCACATAAACAGCTCGGCGCAACACCTGTTGGCGATGATCGAGCAGTTGTTGGACCTGTCGAGGATCGAAGCCGGTAAGATGGAACTATCTTTGGATGACGTCCCGCTGGCGGCGCTGGTGGAAGAAGTCGTCCAGATCGTTGCCAGTGCGCAGGACAGACCGCTGACAGAGTTTGTGATCGAAACCGAAAGCCTTGATGTGACGCTGCGCGCCGATGCGCGCGTGATGCGGCAGACGTTGATCAACCTTGTCGGCAATGCCGCAAAGTTCAGCGATGCGGGAAGCGATATTTTGATTGCGGGCAGGCTGTCGTCTGCGAGTATCGAAATTTCTGTGCGGGACAAAGGTATTGGCATTGCAGCCGATGATATAACCGCGATTTTCGAGCCCTATAACCGCAGTTCCAGCAAATCGGCACAGACGCGCAGCGGGACCGGCCTCGGCCTTCCGATTGCCCGCGCTTTGATCGAGGCCCATGGCGGTTCGCTTGACCTGGCCAGCGAAGTGAACGTCGGATCGACCCTGACGATTACGCTGCCCCGCGACAGGGTGCTATTTTCGAACATTGTTTCGGATCAGAGGTCGGTTGTCTCACTGGCCTAAAACAAAATGGGGCGGGACGTGCCGCGCCGCTGTCACCCAGCCTCTTGAAATCCATTGCCTTCCCCGGATTGCCTGATACGGTTACCGTTCATTCGGAAATGCGGAAATCCGCTGGGAGGACGACCTTGTCTAAAATTACAAAACTGGCGCAGATTACTGCCGCCGCAGCCTTTGCCGTTGGCGCATGGGCCAGCACTGCCGCCGCGCAGGACCTGAAATTTTTCACCATCGGTACGGGCGGAACGGCCTATACCTACTATCCCGTTGGCGGCGTGATCGCGAACGCGATTTCCAAGCCTCCCGGATCGCGCGAATGCGGTAAGGGCGGTTCGTGCGGTGTTGACGGTCTGATCGCCTCGGCGGTTTCGTCGCGCGGTTCGGTTGATAACGTGAACGCGATTATCTCCGGCCTCCGCAATTCGGGCTTCGCCCAGTCCGACGTCGCCTACTGGGCCTATACCGGCACGGGAACGATGGAGGGCAAAGAGCCTGCGAAAGACCTGCGCACGATTGCTGCCCTTTTCGAAGAGCATATCCACCTTGTCGCGCTGGCCGACAGCGGCATCAATTCGGTCGCGGACCTTGCCGGAAAGCGCGTTTCGCTCGATGAGCCGGGTTCGGGCACGTATGTCGATGCCAAGCTGATCCTCGAGTCGAACGGCCTTTCGACCGACGATGTGACTGCCGAAGCCCTTAAGGGCGGCGCGGCATCCGAGGCGCTGCGCAACGGCAAGATTGATGCGTTCTTCGTTGTTGCCGGTTATCCGACAGGGTCGCTGGTCGAGCTGGCATCGGCGGCGGATATCAAACTTGTCCCGATTGACGGTGCGGGCGCAAAGGCGCTGACCGACAAATACGGTTTCTTTGCTGAAGGCGTGATTCCCGCGGACACATACGAAGGTGTCGGCGAAGTGAACACGGTCGCCGTTGGTGCGCAGTGGTTTACCAGTGCCAAAGAAGACGACGACCTGATCTATGCGATCACCAAGGCGCTGTGGAATAAAGAATCCCGCAAGCTGCTGGATGTCGGCCACGCCAAGGGCAAGACGATTACGCCTGATACCGCCCTGAACGGTGTCGGTGTTCCGCTGCACGCGGGCGCGGCACGTTTCTACGAGGAGGCCGGTCTGGTTGTCAGCATGGATGACGACAAATCGGCGATCATGGACGAAATCGGCAAGATCGAAGCGCGGATCGAAGCTCTGCGCGAGATGATCAAGTAACCGCTTGATACATCCTTGATAACGCGGCCCCTCCAGCGCATGGAGGGGCCTTTTTTACGGACGGACGCGAGGCGCCTGATATGACGACGCAGCCGGAACTCACCGCAGAGCAACTTGCGGAGATCGAACGAAAGTTTGACCCCGAAACGGCGTTTCGCCCGACCGGACCAAAGGTTGCCATTCTCGTCAGCACGGCGCTGGTGGCGATGTCGGTCTATCATTTCTACGCTTCGGGCTTTGGTCTGATCCGGGAATTGCTTCACCGCGGCATTCACTTGTCCTTTGTGCTGGGCCTGATTTTCATTCTGTTTCCTTGGCGCAGATCGAGCGCGTTGGGACTGCCGGCAAAAGCGTGGTATCGCCCCGACGGCGTGCCGATCCTCGATATTGCTTTCAGTATTCTGGCCGTTGGTGCGGCGCTGTATCTGCCATTGCTGCCACCCGAAATTGTTTCCGAGCGCGTTGGCAATCCGTCGCAGGGCGATGTGTTTATGGGCACGGCGTTGCTGGTCCTGACGCTGGAGGCGACACGGCGCTCGGTCGGCCCGACCCTGCCGATCATTGCTCTGCTGTTTCTCGCCTTCGCCTATTTTGGCCCGTCCATGCCCGGTGCGTTAAAGCATGGCGGCGCGAGCTGGCTTGGCATCGTCAACCACCTTTATATGACGAACCAGGGAATCTACGGCATCGCCATTGGCGTGATGGCGCAATACGTCTTTTTGTTCATCCTCTTCGGAGTCTTGGCGACACGCATCGGCCTTGGTCAACTCTTCATCGACCTCGCAATGGTGATTGCGGGGCGCTATGCCGGGGGACCGGCCAAGGTCGCGATTTTCTCGTCGGCGTTCATGGGAACGATCAGCGGGTCGAGCATCGCAAACACAGTAACCACCGGTGCATTGACGATCCCGGCCATGAAACGGGTGGGCTATCCGCCGCACTTCGCGGGCGCGGTCGAGGCGACGGCATCAACGGGCGGACAGATCACACCGCCTATTCTGGGCGCTGCGGCCTTTATCATGGTCGAGTATCTGGAGATCCCGTTGCGCGATATTCTCGCGGCGGCGTTGTTTCCGGCGCTGCTCCACTATTTCGGCATCTTCATTATGGTGCATTTAGAGGCGAAGAAACTCGGCCTGCGCGGATTACGCGCCGAAGAACTGCCGAAGGCGGGCATTGTTCTGCGCCAGCATTGGCTGTCGATTATTCCCCTCGCCATTCTCGTCTATCTGATCCTGAGCGGGTACACGCCGGACTATGCGGCGGTCTACGGAATTATTGCCTGCGTGGTGGTCGGCGTGCTGAATCCGGTGAACCGGCTGACGGTAAGTGACCTGTGGAATGGACTTGCTGCGGGGGCGAAGAATACGCTTGCGGTCGGCGGCGCGGCGGCAACGGTCGGCGTGGTCGTCGGTGTCGTGACACTGACCGGCGTCGGGTTTCGCCTCGGCTATGTTGTTGTGCAGACCGCGACGGATATTGGCGGCTCGCTGAGTGAAATCTGGCCGCTGTCATATTTCACGGTCACGCAATGGGCGCTGTTCGTGTCACTGATCCTGATTGCGATTGCCTGTATCATCATGGGCGCGGGCATCCCGACGACTGCGACGTATATCATTCTCGTCGCCGTCGCTGCACCCGCCTTGGCGCAGTTGCAGGTCGAGCCGATCGTGGCGCACTTCTTCGTCTTTTATTACGGCGTGCTTGCGGACATTACGCCGCCCGTTGCATTGGCGGCCTATGCCGCTGCGGGCATCGCTGGATCGAACCCGTTCAAGACCGGAAACACCGCGTTCCGTCTCGGCATCGCCAAGGCGCTCGTTCCGTTTGTCTTTGTGTACTCGCCCGCATTGTTGCTGGTCGCGGACGGGTTTACGTGGGCGAGCTTTGCGATCACTCTGGGCGGCGCAATGCTGGGAATTGCTGCGCTTGGCGTGTCATTCTCGGGTTATTTGCTCGCACCGCTTTATGCGTTGGAGCGGTGGTATGTCGCGATCGTCGCGTTCCTGTTTATCGCGCCGGGATTGATGACGACTCTGGTCGGTATCGCGTTGCTGGC
>CALGNW010000109.1 GCA_937958345.1 uncultured Neomegalonema sp.
GAGATGGTGAAATTTTCCAGTTCGACATGGTCGCCTCTTTCAGTCTCTTTCGCGTTTCGATGCGAAGGTCTCTGCAATGCGCGGGCCAAGCGGGGAAAAGTAGCAAGGCTCGCAATCGGATAGGACGTAGACTGACGGATAGGCGGTTAAAATACAACGCATATACTCTGTAAAACAAAGAAAAGGGTATTAAATCATAACAAGTTAAGGTTAACAGGACAGTGTATGTTAAATATTAATTTAACTGTTACTTGAACTTACGATTACTGCTGCGCCAATTCGTCCAGAACGAACGCCTTGAATACTGATACACGCTTTGAGCTTTTTAGCTCACGCGCGTAAACCAGATGGGGTTCGATTTCGGGACCCTCATGTTCAGGAAGCAAACGGATCAGTGATTCGGAGCCGTCCGCGAGGTAATCGGGCATAATGCCGATCCCGACGCCCTGACGCACCGCCTCCAGCACCGCGTATTGCGTGCTGACGGTCACGCGGGGGCGCAATACCGGCCCGCCCGCGCCATCGCGGTTCAGCCAGTCTATTTCATAGGTCGGCTGGGGCGCCTTATCGCTGTAGATAATCAGGTCGTGATCCCCGAGGTCGTCCAAACTGGCCGGAACGCCGCGCTTTTCAAGATAGGCCGAGGATGCAAAGAGGCCGATCCGCATTGTCCACAGCTTGCGCCCGATCACATCAGCCTGCCGCGGCGCACGCATTCGAATGGCGACATCCGCCTCGCGCATCGGCAGATCGAGGATCTCTTCCGTCAGCATCAGCTCGATACTAAGACCCGGATGCAGGGCCAGCAGCTTTGGCAGGCGCGGCGTTAACCACCGGATTCCGAAGCCAAGTGTCGTCGTGACCCGCAATGGACCGTGTACGCCCTCGCGGTTGTCCCGTAATCGAACAGTGGACGCGTTAAGCTGGGCGGTGATCTCCTGAGTTGCCTCGTAGATGATCTCGCCCTCTGAGGTCAGCAGCAATCCGCGCGGGTGGCGGTGGAACAGAGTTGCCCCCATCGCGCGCTCGAGGCTTTGTATCTGGCGGCTGACGGCGGATTGGCTGAGATGAAGGACTTCGCCCGCATGCGTGATGCTGCCTGCCTCTGCAACAACGTGGAAAACACGTAATCTGTCCCAGTCCATCAGCCCGCTCCACGATCACAAAGATGACACGGTGATGTCTGATGTGCGATTGGAATAAAAGGACTATAAAGTGAAGCCAGCCGGGAGTTCGCGATGATCGGGAATCTGTTTAAGCCGTTTTCAGCGACTTTTAGGGGGTTTTCCCTGATTTTTGCCGGGATTTCCCTGTTCTTTGCCGCCCCCGCCGCAGCCGACGAGTTGGGCGGAACCTATCGCGGGCTGGACGGCGCGCACGGCATCACAATCCAGCTTTCGCGCGGCGGAGACGGATATGTCGGCGAGATCTTCGCGCCCTCCGGCGACCGCGCCAGCCTGAACACGGCCCAAACGCCCACCGGCGCACGCGGGCCGCTGACCTTGCAGGGACAGCAGGGAACCGTGGAATTCCGCACCCAGCCCGTCGGTTTGTCGATGATCTGGCGCCCCGATGCGGGCGGACCCGAGCTGGTCTATGCCTTTCGTCACGAACAACTGGCGCTGCCCCAACTGCCGCCGGGATATAAAGACCCGCCCGCATTCGGGGCAACGCGGGTCAATCCGATTGATTTTCTGACCAGCTACGAATTCTGGGAGGCCGCGCAGGTCGCCCGTGCCTATGACGGGCTGGATGACAAGTACCGGGTCATTATGAAGTCTTTCGCCACCGTCCACACCGATATGCTGTGGAAGCTGTGCCGTGCGCCGATTGCGCCGGATCAACTGACCGATGCGCTGCGCGGACAGGGTGTTACCTGTATCGACGTGCAGCGGAAGATCAAGGAATCCCAGAAAACCGGTGCGTTCAGCAACTTTAAGCGGGCGGTCTATTTCCAGAAGATCGACGCCATGCTGGCGGTCGAGTGTGCGCGGGGCATTAATACCGCCGCGATCTGTGCCCGCGCGGCACAGAAAACCCAGCAGGCAACCCTGTCGATGGAAACCGCCGGATCGGTGCTACAACGCTTTTGACCGCAGCGATAACGCCGCAAGGCGTTCGCGGGCGGGCGGCAGGGTCTTGAGATCGAGGGACCGCCCCGCCCATTGTTCGAGAAAATGACCCGTCATTGTCAGAGCGTCGGCAAAGTCGGACGGGTCCGCGCCGCTGTCCCCGCGCGCAAGGAATCCGGGCAAAGGCAACAGCCGGTCGGCATAGGCCGCGCCAGCCGCGCGCGACACGGCACGGCCCGAACGGGGCGAGACATAACACAGATCATCCGCCGATCCCGATGCCGCGCACCTGCGTAAATCCAGCGCAAAGCCCAGCTCGGCCAGCAAGGCGACCTCCCATTGGGCATAGGCCAGCCGCCGCCCCCGTGCATCATTCAGAACATCCAGAACCAGCAGGGTCAGAGGATAAAGTGATGTATCCGCCCGTTCGGGCAGAAAGGTGCAGACAAGGGCGCGCATGGATTCGAGGGTCGCGAGCGCCTCGCGGTCCGCCATCGCATCGGACGCGTAGGAATGAATCAGCTCGGCCTCGAACGTACCGAGATTTTCGCTGAGGCGCGACCGCCAGCGCAGGGCCAGCAGGTTTCCCGGTTGCAGGGTTGCGGCGAGTTTGCGCCCTGCCCCGCCATGAACAAGACCGGCATGACGGCCATGTTCGGCGGTCATTGTCTGGATTATAGCGGCATTTTCGCCGTGCCGGCGCACCGACAGAAGAATCCCGTTTGCGCGCCATTCCATAGCAAGAGCGTTACCGCGCACAGCGCGCGGCGGCAAGTTTGCGGGGGCTGTGATTTCAAAACAGGCTTGACAAATTTCATATGTTCTATTTATGTTCACTTCATCAAAGCAAATGAGGACACAGCAAACGGATGGACTGGGACGCGGCCATAGAGATCAATCGCACCGCTTTGCTGCGCCTTTTACAGGTGATGCTGTCGGTGTTGGAGATCGAGGCCGGCAGTTCGGTTCCTTTTGTCAAACGGCATGCGCGTTTGGCGGTGTTGCGGTTGTTGCGCCCCGCCGAATCCGCTCTGCGGCGGTTGATCTTGCTGAAGGCCCGCCTGATGCGGGATGCCCTCAACGATCCGCTGTCTGATAAGGCCGGACCGAAACCGGCGGCGTTTCCGCTGTTCGATCAGCGCAAACGGCACACCGAAGCGCCCCAGAAAGCAGCCGGCGGCCCCGGCCCGCGCCTGTTCTTTTTCGACGGAAGCGATCAGCCCTATACGTCAGCACAGGACAAACCCGCGCCGTCACCGGATGATATGGTGAGTGCGGAAAGACTGTGTAAGAGACTGAAAATATTGCTGAATGCCCTGAACGACCTGGAGGGGCAGGCGCGGCGTCTGAAACGGGCCGAAGCCCGCCGTGCGCGGTCCGAGCGGTTAAAATTGCAAGGCCCGCTGCGCATTCATCTGCCCCCCGGCCACCGCGAGCGCGGTAAAACCGAGGACGAGCGGACGGTCGATGCGGTTTTGCGCACCTGTCACCAGTTGGCGCGCATGTGGCTGGCGCGGCCAGACACGTCCTGACGATCCGAGGGGGTTTTTCCGCATGTAACGTGCCCGCGATACAGCGGGCGCGCTCTTTCTGTTGGGAATTTCGCAGGTTAGCCGACGAAGCTGACATTACCCTCATCTGTTGAAACTTCAGCCATGAAGGACGTCGTAAGCGCCGAATTCTGAACGGTAATCAGGTCGCCCGCGCCGATTGCCTTTAGCGCGGCTTCAACCAAGGTCGGTTCATCGCGCGAGGCCGTCAGGCTGGTCAGGCGCATACCGCTGTCATCCATCCGCTCTGCGGGATGCGGCGTAAGCCACTGAATTACCAGCGGTAAATGCCCGCCCTGAATCAGGCCGCCATCGTCGGGGATCAGCACTTTCCATTTCAGATCACCGCGCTCAAGTTCGTGCAACTCGCCCAACGGCACGGGCGACGCGGCGCGGGTTGCCTCGATATCGTCAACCCGAACGGCCCATGTCAGCAGATGCGGACCCATCGCCAGCTTTTTCCGAACCGCCGGATCATCAAGAGAGAACCAGCGTTTGCGGCCCGGATCGGGCGCGTCCGGATTAATCGCGATCAACTCGAGAAAGCATGAACCGAGGCTCCACACCTTGTTATGGGTGCTCATCGCGACATGCTCGCCGCCGCCCTGCGCCGGACGGCCCAGCGTTTCCTCCATCCACGCTTCACCGGCGGCAAGATCGGCACAGCCGACAACGATGTGATCAAGTTCTGTAGCCATTTCAAAGCTCTCCGTCATAAATCTGAGGTTCGGACCGGTTAGCGGCCACCGCTGATGTCCAGGAATGTACCCGTCACGTAGGACGACGCGTCGCTGAGCAGCCACATGACGCCCTCGGCCACCTCGGCGGCAGTGCCCGCGCGGCCCATCGGCGTCATCGCACCAACCCGCGCGGCGCGATCAGGCTGTCCGCCGCTGGCGTGAATGTCCGTCTCGATCAGGCCCGGGCGGATGGCGTTAACCCGGACGCCGTCCGCCGCAAGCTCGGTCGACAGGCCGGTCGTGAGCGTATCGACCGCGCCCTTTGATCCGGCGTAATCCACATATTCATGCGCAGACCCCAGCGGCGCGGCGCGGGAAGACATGTTCACGATGCTGCCGCCCTGCCCGCCCTTGCTGAGCGGCATAACCCGCGCCGCCTCCCGCGCAACAAGATACGCGCCGAGGACGTTGGTGTCGAAAATTCTGCGCATCCGCTCGACCGTCAAATCGGCCACCGAGGATTTATGGCCGACAATGCCCGCGTTATTGACCACGCCGGTAATCGGGCCGAACGCCTTGGCGGTTTTAGCGAACATGTCGATCACGTCCTGCTCGTTCGCCACATCGCCCGCAATCGCGATGGCTTTGCCGCCCGCGGCCTCGACCAGCGCGACCGTCTCGGCAGCCGCAGCTTCGTTCGAAACATAGTTTACCGCCACGGACCAGCCGAGCGCGCCGCACAGCCGCGCCGTCTCGCGCCCGATGCCGCGACTGCCGCCGGTGATGAGGATGGTCTTGCTCATGTATGAACCCTTACTGCCACATCGGCGAGGTGCAGTTTTACCCGCCGCGACCCGCGCCATTCGTCAATCTGTATCCGACCCGCCACGTCAACCGGCGCACCCTTGAGCGCCATAACCGCAGGACCAAGCTCGGATTGGAAAGCGCGGAAGGCGATGAAGTCAAGCCGTCCACCCGCCGACGAGAACGATCCGGCAAGATGACCGTCGCCCACCTCGCGCGTACCCGAAAGCTGAACGTTCGGAAAGGCAAAGCGCGGCGCAGGTGCACCCGCCCCGAACGGACCCGCTCTGTCGAGCATATCACAAAGGTCAAACGTGGCTCCGCGCGGGGCAAGCGTCCCGTCAAGCCGAAGCTCGCGCGGGCCGATCCGGTCCGCGCCCTGTTTCGTCAGCGCCGCATCCAGCCACGCCATCGCGTCGGCCAGTTTTTCCTCGGACAAGCTGAGGCCAGCCGCCATCTTGTGCCCGCCGCCCTTCAGCAACACCCCCTCGCGCACCGCCGCCTGTACCGCGCGGCCCAGATCAACACCGCCGATCGAGCGGCCCGATCCCTTGCCCTCGCCGTTCGCCAGACCGACCACGATTGCAGGCCGGTTGAAGCGTTCTTTCAGGCGGCTGGCGACGATGCCGACAACACCCGGATGCCATCCCTCACCGGCAGCCCAAACCAATCCGCCGGTGATGCCGCGCGCCTCGACCTGCGCAATCGCCGCCTGTTGTACCTCCGCCTCGATGGCGCGGCGTGCGCCGTTGTAATCGTCGAGCATACCGGCAAGGCCCAGCGCCTCTTCGGCGTCGTCCGAGCAAAGCAGCCGTGCGCCCATGTCGGCCTCGCCCACCCGTCCGCCGGCATTCACCCTCGGCCCCAGCAGGAAGCCCAGATGAAACGCGGTCGGCGCGGTGTCCATCCGCGCCACATCGGCCAGCGCCCGCAATCCGGTATTGCGGCGCGCACGCATGACGGTCAGACCCTGACGCACGAAGGCGCGGTTCAGCCCAGTCAGCGGAGCAACATCCGCCACCGTCGCCAGCGCAACCAGATCAAGCAGGCTGAGCAGGTCCGGCTCTTTCCCGCCGGGAAAATCGGGGCGCAGCGCGCGGTTTGTTGCGGCAATCAACAGAAAGGCCACCCCCGCCGCGCAAAGCTGTCCGAGGCCCGATGCGTCGTCCTGACGGTTGGGATTTATGACGGCGGTACATTCGGGCAGCGTCTCGCCCGCCAGATGATGATCGGCAACGATGACGTCAGCCCCCGCCGCAATCGCAGCGGCGACCGGTTCGTGACTGAGGGTCCCGCAGTCGAGGCAGATAATCAGCGAATGCGCATGCGCCAGTTCCTGCATCGCCGGAACGTTCGGGCCATAGCCCTCGTCTATGCGGTCGGGGATATAAATTGTCGCGCTGCGGCCCAACATGCCGAGCCACCGCTGAACGACCGCAACAGACGCGCCGCCGTCTACATCGTAATCACCGAAGAGTGCAATACGCTCACCGTCCCGAACCGCCCTTGCCAGACGCGCAGCGCCAACATCCATGTCGGCCAGCACCGACGGATCGGGCATCAGGTCGCGTAGGCTGGGCGTCAGATAAACCGGTGCGTCATCAATGCCGACACCGCGCGCGGCCAGAACGCGCCCGACAACCTCGGGCAAGCTGTGCCGCTGGGCCATCGCCAGCCCCGCACGCTCGACCTCGGCACTCGGGTACGTCCAAGTGCGCCCGGTGACAGAGCGGATATCGCTATCGGATGGTTCGGCCAGCATGGCGAAAGGCTTACGCCCGACGCGGGCACAGAACAACCGCGTTCATGCGACGCGGCGAACAATCAGCGCCGCCCGCCGCTCCAGCGCTTGCAATCAGCCCTCGAGCGGGCTTTGATAGATCAGACGGCGCACCGAGCGGGTTTTGGACCGCATCAGAATCGTCTCGGTTTCGAGAAATCCGCCAATGCGGCGCGCACCCTTGACGATCGAGCCGTCGGTGACACCCGTCGCAGCAAAAATCACATCGCCGCTGACCATGTCATCGCGCGAATAGATGCGGTCGAAATCCTCGATACCGGCCTTGACGGCCCGCTCGCGTTCCTCGTCGTTGCGGAACATGAGCCGTCCGAAGATCTGACCGCCCATACATTTCAGTGCGGATGCCGCAAGCACGCCCTCGGGCGCGCCGCCGGAACCCATGTACATGTCGATACCGGTCTTGGCCGATTCGGCGCAGTGGATGACGCCCGCGACATCGCCGTCCGTGATCAGTTGTACCGATGCACCGGTCGCACGCAGTTCGGTCAGCATCTCGCGGTGACGCGGACGCTCCAGCATGCAAACCGTGACAGCACTCGGCTTGCAGCCCTTGGCCGCCGCAATCGCTTCGACACGCTGGGTCGGTGTCATATCGAAAGTGACAATGCCTTCGTCAAAGCCCGGTCCGACGGCGAGCTTGTCCATGTAAACGTCCGGCGCATGCAACATCGAATTACGCGCACCCATCGAGATAACGGCAAGTGCGTTGGGCATCGCCTTTGCGGTCAGGGTGGTTCCCTCCAGAGGATCAAGAGCGATGTCGACCTCGGGCGATTCCGCATCGCCGCGACCGACCTCTTCACCGATATAGAGCATCGGCGCTTCATCGCGCTCGCCCTCGCCGATAACAACAACGCCCCGGATATCGAGCATGTTAAGCTGCGTCCGCATCGCATCAACAGCCGCCTGATCCGCGGCCTTCTCGTCGCCGCGACCGATAAGCTTTGCTGCCGCAATCGCCGCTGCCTCGGATACGCGCGCGAGGCCGAGCGACAGCATGCGGTCTTTGAATTGAGCTTCGGGAGAATTCGTCATGGTCGACTATCCAATCGGTAATGTAATTAAATGCTGACAATGCGCATGGAGACCGGCGCTGCGAGAGAGACCGGCAGGGCCGTGATGCGATCAATGGCGCGGTTGAGTTTTGCCTCGCCCGTTTCGTGGGTGACAATCGCGACGGGCGCGGCATCCCCCTCATGTTCGTACTGGCGCATTCTATGGATCGAAACACCCTCGGCGCCCAATGCGGCGGCCACGTCGGCCAGCGCGCCCGGACGATCCGCCAGCGAAAGACGCAGGTAAAACGCACCCGCGTCCGTACCCTGCGGTGCGGGGGTCGGGGCGCTGAGGCCTTTGTCACTGCTGAGACCAAAGGTCGGCGGCGTGTTTCCGCGCGCGGCGTCAACGATATCGGCAATGACCGCACTGGCCGTCGGACCACCGCCCGCGCCGGGGCCGGTGAGCATGGTCGAGCCGATGGCATCGCCCTCGATCAACACGGCGTTCGTCACGCCCTCGATTTTTCCAAGCGGAGAGTTCTTCGGCGTGAGGCAAGGGCGCATGCGCTGGGCGATGCCTGCCCCGGTGCGCTCGGCAACGCCCAAAAGGCGAATGCGATAGCCAAGCTCGCCGGCGAAGGCGAAATCTTCTGCGGCAACACGGTCGATCCCCGTGATCTCGACGGCGTCGAAATCGACCTCGTGACCGAAAGCGATGGACGATAGCAGGGACAGTTTGTGGGCGGCATCGAATCCCCCGACATCCGCCTCAGGGTCCGCCTCGGCATATCCGAGCCGCTGTGCATCGGCGAGCACGTCGTCAAAGCTTGCGCCGGTCTGCTCCATCTCTGTCAGAATGTAGTTGCACGTTCCGTTGAGAATGCCGGAGACGCGCGTGACGTCGTTTGCCGTCATGCCCTCGCGCAGTGCCTTGATCGCCGGAATGCCGCCTGCGACCGCCGCCTCGTAATGAAGCGATGCGCCCGGGGTGCTTTCGGCCTGCTTTGCCATCGCCGCACCGTGATGAGCGAGCATTGCCTTGTTCGCCGTCACGACGCACTTGCCCGCCGCCAGCGCAGCCTCGACACTGGCCTTGGCGACACCGTCCGCGCCGCCGATCAGTTCGATATACATATCAATGTCGTCCGACGCAGCCAGAGCGACCGGATCATCGAACCAAGTCACGCCGGAAAGATCGACTCCGCGATCCTTTGTCCGGTCACGCGAGCAAACTGCCGTGACCGCCATTTCCACTCCGGCGCGCGCGGCGATGCGGGCATTTCGGTTGATCAACAGATCGAGAGTCGAGGCTCCAACTGTGCCCAGCCCTGCTATTCCGATCCTTATCACTCCGCAGCCTCCAAATCTTTCTCAAAGCGTTCCAAAATGGTATCGGCGTCGTCCATTACCTTGCGGACTCCGCGCGCGGCCTGACGGATGCGCTGTTCATTTTCAACCAGCCCGATCCGCACATATCCCTCGCCGTATTCACCAAATCCAACGCCGGGGGACACCGCGACCTCTGCCTCGGAGAGCAAAAGCTTGGAGAACCCCATCGACCCGAGCGCCTTGAACGGCTCGGGGACCTTGGCCCATGCAAACATTGTGGCAGGTGGCGGCGGAATATCCCATCCGGCGCGGCTCATGCTTTCGACAAGCACGTCACGGCGGTTTTTATATACCGCGCGAATTTCTGCGATGCAGTCCTGCGAACCGTTCAGCGCCGCCGAGGCCGCAACCTGAATGGGGGTATATGCGCCGTAATCCAGATAGCTTTTGATCCGGGTCAGTGCGCCGATCAGGTGGTGATTACCCACCGCAAACCCCATTCGCCAGCCCGGCATCGAATAGGTTTTCGACAGCGAGGTGAACTCGACCGCGACTTCCTTTGCGCCCGGAACCTCTAGGATTGACGGCGGCGGTACATCATCGAAATAAATCTCGGAATACGCGACGTCGGAGAGCAGCCAGATTTCGTGCTTCTTCGCGAAGGCGACAATCTC
Source organism: uncultured Neomegalonema sp. (assembly GCA_937958345.1). Lineage (GTDB taxonomy): Bacteria > Pseudomonadota > Alphaproteobacteria > Rhodobacterales > Rhodobacteraceae > JAHDDY01. The sequence goes on from CALGNW010000109.1 coordinate 9,909, forward strand.
GGTATAGAAATCGAGGTCACACACCAGTGCGGTCGGGTTTGACGGAAAGTTAACCACGATCGCCGTCGGCTTGGGCACGGAATGGCGGACAGCGCGGTCGAGCTTTCGCATATACTCCGCCGCATCAAACGTACCCTCAGGGGTCAACGGAACCGGAATATGCCGCAGCGTTCCGCCCGCAATCATAAAGCCGAAGGCGTGGATCGGATAAGACGGGTTCGGGGCGAGGATCACATCGCCGGGCGCGGAAATGGCCGCAGCAAGGTTTGCCAAACCCTCTTTCGAGCCGAGCGTGGCGATCACCTCGGTATCCGGATTAAGGTCTACGCCAAAGCGGCGCTGGTAATAACCCGCCTGCGCCCGCCGCAATCCGGCAACGCCCTTCGACGATGAATACCGGTGAACGCCCGGTTTTTGCGCGGATTCGACCAGCTTTTCGATAATATGGCCGGGGGTATCCAAATCGGGATTACCCATCCCGAAGTCGATCACATCGCGCCCCTCGGCACGCAGAGCGGCCTTCATTTTGTTCACACCCTCGAAAACATAGGGTGGAAGCCGTTTCACGCGGTAAAAATCAGTATTCATGGGCATCTGTCCTGCTCGGATACCGCGTTATAGCCTCGCGTCCCTATGCGGCAAGGGATTACTGTACATAGTCGAAGATGCTTAAGAAACCGCTTGTTGGCGTGTTTTGAATGACGCCGGACGCGCGGGATATTGCGCGCGCCACTTGCCGCCCTTCCGATGCCCCGCTAAGGATGCGCGAATTCTTTCGGGATGCGGGCCAGTATGACAGACCTAACCACCCTAACAATCGCAGACGCGCGGGATAAACTGCGTGCCAAGGAAATCAGTGCAACCGACCTGGCCGAGGCCTATATCGCCACGGTCGAGGGCGGCGATGCACTGAATGCCTATTCGGTTAAAACACCCGAGATTGCGCGGGAGCAGGCCAAGGCCGCCGATGACCGTCTCGGGTCCGGTGGCGCGCCGTCGCTGTGCGGTATCCCGATTGGTGTGAAGGATCTGTACTGCACCAAGGGGGTTAACTCGCAGTCCGGGTCAAACATCCTTAAGGATTTCAAGCCCGCTTACGAAAGCACGGTCACTCAGAACCTGTGGAATGACGGCGCCGTGATGCTGGGCAAGCTGTCGATGGACGAATTTGCCATGGGCAGTTCGAACGAGACGGCGTGCTATGGCAATGTCGTCTCGCCGTGGCGGGCCAAGGGATCGGACGCGCCCCTGACGCCGGGCGGATCGTCGGGCGGGTCCGCCTCTGCGCTTGCCGCTGATATGGCGATGGCAACCCTCGGAACGGACACCGGCGGGTCAATCCGCCAGCCTGCGGCCTTTACCGGACTGGTCGGCCTGAAACCGACATGGGGGCGGGTTTCGCGCTGGGGTATCATCGCGTTTGCATCGTCACTGGATCAGGCGGGACCGTTCACGCGCACGGTGCGTGATGCGGCGATTATGCTGGGGTCCATGGCCTCGGTCGATGACAAGGATTCGACCTCGGCGGAGATTGCCGTTCCCGATTATGAGGCCGCGCTGACCGGCGACATCAAGGGCAAGCGTATCGGTGTGCCCAAGGAATACGTCGCAGACGGTATGTCGTCTGAAATCAAAGCCCTGTGGGAAAAGGGTGCAGAAGATTTGCGCGCGAAGGGGGCCGAGATTGTCGAAATCAGCCTGCCGCATACAAAATACGCTCTGCCCGCCTACTACATCATCGCTCCTGCCGAAGCCTCGTCGAACCTTGCCCGGTATGATGGCGTTCGCTATGGCCACCGCGCGGACATCGGCAAAGGCGACGGCATCACGGAAATGTACGAAAAGAGCCGTGCAGCAGGATTTGGCGCGGAGGTAAAGCGCCGCATCATGATTGGTTCATACGTTCTGTCCGCCGGTTACTACGACGCCTATTACAGCCGTGCGCAAAAGATTCGTACGCTCATCAAGCGCGATTTCGAACAAGCCTTTGAGACGGTCGATGCCATTCTGACACCGACAACGCCCTCGCCGGCGTTCGAGTTGGGATCAATGACGGATGCCGACCCTGTTGAGATGTATCTGCAGGATATCTTTACGGTCACGGTGAATATGGCCGGCCTGCCGGGCATTTCGGTTCCCGCTGGAATGAGCGAGAGCGGACTGCCCCTGGGCCTGCAACTGATCGGCAAGGCCTTTGACGAGGCCGGACTGCTGAACACCGCCTACGCGCTGGAAGAAACCGCAGGCTTTACAGCCAAGCCGGACAAGTGGTGGTAGCCGTCACAAAAGCTGATCTTACGAATATTGGAGACTGATATGACACGCACGAACATCTCGACCGGCGGCAAAATGGAAGAAGCCTATGGATATTCCCGCGCGGTCCGCGTGGGCAATGTGATCAAGGTTGCCGGAACCTGCGCCGTCGAAGATGGCAAGCCCTATGCGTCCGGTGATGCAGCCGAGCAAACGCGGAAAATCTTTGCGACGATCGCCGCTGCGCTTGAAACGGCAGGCGCATCGCTGGGTGATATCGTGATCAACCGGATTTTCCTGACGAACATCGACGATTCCGAAGCCGTGGGCAAAGTTCACGCCGAGATTTTCGGAGCGGTTAAGCCAGCCTGTACGCTTGTCGGAACCAGCGCCCTTGTCCTGCCCGAGTTCCTCGTCGAAATCGAATGCGAAGCGATTGTCGAAGAAGAGGCCCATGAAAATACGGGAACTACACACTGAGGATGAGCAGGATTGGCGCCGGTTGTGGGGCGCCTACCTGAGCTTTTACGAAGCGACAGTGCCGGAGGCGGTCTATGCGACCACTTTCGCGCGCCTGCTTGATCCTGCACGTTCAAACCAGCGGGCGTTTCTTGTCGAAGCCTTGAATGGAGCGCCCGCTGGGCTTGTTCACTTTATTGTTCATCCCCATAATTGGAAGACTGAAGAGGTCGTCTATCTTCAGGATCTTTACGTTGACGAGTCGGTGCGCGGAACAGGCGCGGGCCGTGCGCTGATCGAGGCGGTCTATTCATGGGCCGATACAAACGGCACGCCGGAGGTGTACTGGCTGACGCAGGACTTCAATCAGACCGCACGCACGCTTTATGATCGCATTGCGACGCTGACGCCGTTTATCAAATACAGAAGATAACCCGTACAACTTTGTTTTTATTAATAATTTATCCTGCGCATATAACATACTGAAATTGTCGGATTAATGATTGACTGAAAGCCAAGGATATCCGATTTAGGTGTCAGACTTCTGATACAAAGGGAATCCGGCTATGCGTTTGACCGTCCTAACCGCCACCTTGATCGCCCTCGCCCTGCCCGCCTTTGCGGAGGGAGAGGTCAACCTTTACTCCTCGCGCCATTACGACACCGACGAGCGTCTGTATTCGGAGTTCGAGGAAAAGACCGGCATCACGATCAACCGGATCGAGGCCAAGGCTAGCGCGCTGTCGGAACGGATTAAGGCGGAAGGAAAGAACAGCCCCGCAGATGTGTTCATAACGGCAGATGTCGGCAGAATTTGGCGGGCCGAGCAGGAGGGGTTGTTGCAGCCTGTCACCTCGGAATTGCTCAACGAGGTTATCCCGGAACACCTGCGCGATCCGGGCAACCATTGGTTCGGGTTTTCGCAACGCGCACGGATGATATTCTATGCGAAGGATCGCGTGCCGGAGCCGCCGACCACGTATGAAGAACTGGCCGATCCGAAATATAAGGGCCTGATCTGCGCCCGATCGTCGTCGAATATCTACATGCAGTCTCTGCTGGCTTCGATCGTCGCACACCACGGCGTCGAAGAGGCGACCGAATGGGCGCAGGGCCTGAAGGACAACCTCGCGCGTCAACCGCAGGGCGGCGATACCGACCAGCTGCGCGGACTGGTATCGGGCGAGTGCGATATTGCGATTGCGAACAGCTATTATTTCAGTCGCGCCCTGCGCCGGGACGTTCGCGGGCTGAGCGCAGATGTCGAGTCAATCGGTTGGATTTTTCCCAATCAGGAGACACGCGGCGCGCACGTGAATATCTCGGCTGCCGGGATTACGAAGCATGCACCGAACCGTTCTAATGCACTGAAGTTTCTCGAATACCTCGCGAGCAAATCGGCTCAGGAGTATTTTTCGTCGGGCAATGACGAGTACCCTGTCGTCGCGGAGGCACGCCTTTCGGAGAGCGTTGAAAAACTAGGCGAGTTCAAAACGGATACTCTGTCTTTGCGCGAGCTTGGAACCCACCAGCGCGAGGCGCAGAAGATCTACGACCGCGTCGATTATCAATAACGATGCGCGCGGGAAGCGTTCAATCGCGGACGCTTCCCGGCCTTGACCGCCTGATCTGCCAGCTCAGCAGAATGACGGGCACGAGCCCCACGGCGACAATTGCCAGCGACGGCGTCGAAGCCTGCAACAACCGCTCATCCGCCGCGAGCCGATACGCCTGAACCGCCAGCGTGTCGAAGTTGAAGGGACGCATGATCAGCGTTGCGGGCAACTCTTTCATTATATCGACAAAAACGATCAGGGTAGCGGTCAGCAGTCCGCCCCGGATCAACGGTGCATGCACACGGACAAAAGCACCGCCCGCGCCCTGCCCCAAGGTGCGCGCCGCCTGATCCATCGCAGGCGTGACCTTACCCAATCCGGCCTCGACCGTCTGCAGCGCCACGGACATGAACCGCACAATATAAGCGAAGATCAGAGCCGCAATCGAGCCGGTCAGCAGCAATCCGGTCGATATGCCGAACCGAGCCTCCATCACGCTGTCCAGCCAGTTATCGAACGCGCCCAGCGGCAACAACAATCCGACGGCGATGACCGAACCGGGAACCGCATAACCGAGTGATGCGACCATATTCGCCAACCGGACCTCGCGTCGTTTTACCAACCGCGAGGCATAGGCCAGCATGACGGCGATCAGCACCGTTAACACCGCGCCGACGCCCGCAAGAATAAATGAATTGAGGGCAAAGCCGAGATACCGCTCGCCGAACAGGCTATGGCCGCCGATCCACGTCATTCGGCCAAGTACCGCTATCGGCAGGAGAAATCCGAAAAACGCGGGGGCAGCGCAAAAGAGCGTTGCAAGAGCGGCGCGCCATCCCCGGAGTTGGAACTCCGGCAGGGCCTGATATTTTTTTCCGGTCTGGTGATATTGCGCCGCTTTGCGCTGGGTCCGCTCAAGAACCAGGAGGACCAGCACGAAAATCAGTAGACAAGCCGAGAGCTGTGCCGCTGCGATCCGGTCTCCCATCAACAACCATGACCGGTAAACGCCGGTCGCAAAGGTGGATACGCCGAAGTGCGACACTGTGCCGAAGTCTGCCAGCGTCTCCATCAGAACCAGCGCGATTCCTGTTGCGATGGCCGGCCTAGCCATCGGGACCGCAATACTCGCGAAGGCACGCCACGGACCATACCCCAACGTGCGCGCCACGTCGAAAGCCGCCACGGATTGTTGAAGAAATGCCGCACGGGCGAGCAGGTAAACATAGGGATACAAAACCAGCGCCAGCATGATCCCCGCACCGCCGAGCGAGCGGATCTCGGGAAACCAGTAGTCGCGCGGACCCCATTCGAATGCAGCCCTCAAACCGCTTTGTACCGGTCCCGCATGATCCAGCAAATTGGTGTACGCATACGCCAGAACATAGGCGGGAAAGGCTAATGGCAAGGCCAAACCCCACTCGAGCCAGTTGCGTCCCGGAAACCGGCACATCGTCACGAGCCAAGCCGCGCCGATCCCGACGACACCCGCACCGACCCCGACAATCAGCGCAAGCAGCAGCGTGTTCGAAATGTAGATAGTCAGCCGCGTCTCAGCGAGGTGCGCGAAGACGCCATCACCGGTTTGGAACAGCGAAAACATCACGGCCAGTATCGGAAGCGCAATAATCGCCGCCAAAACAAGCGTCGCTGCGATTAGCACCTTTTCCCGCAGCGGAGCCGCCAATCGGACCGGCTCCGAGGTATAATCAGCCATCATTCCTCACGCTTGCGTTATCGTCGCGCCCTGATTTCGCCGCGTACATAGATTTCTTATCGTCGAAACAGGAGAGCATTGATGATTTCTCGCAGAAAGACAGTTCTCGGATTGGCGACCGCTGCCGGTTTCGCCTCGCCTGCCCTCGCACTGACTCGCACGCCGCGGCAATCGACCGGTCCCTTCTACCCCGATGTGCTGCCAAGAGAAAGCGATGCCGACCTTGTGCGTATCGGTTCCGGTCCGGCGGCAATCGGCGAGGAAATCGAAGTAGCCGGTCAGTTGTTGGACGCCGAAGGCCGCCCCATCGCGAACGGCTTTGTCGAACTGTGGCAAGCCAACGCGAACGGGCGCTATTCCAACAGCCGCGATACATCGAACGTGCCCCTCGACCCCAACTTTCAGGGATACGGCATCGTTCGGACTGACGAACAGGGGCGATACCGGTTTTTGACGATTAAGCCCGGCCTCTATCCCGGTCGCACGCGCCATCTGCACTTTCGGGTAGGTGGTCCGGGGTTCGAGCCTCTGCCGACGCAGATGTATTTTGCCGGTGACGCGGGAAATACCAGCGACTTCCTGTTGAACGCGGTCCGTGATCCGCAGGCGCGAAGCTCGTTGATCGTGCCGTTTGCAGCCCCGTTGTCAGGCGGTGTCGCGCGCGGGACGTTCAATATTGTCGTTGGCGTGTAACGCGGGCAGGCAGGCGCGCCGCGAAAGTCGCGGATCGCGCGCTAAGCATATATTCGACGGTGTACTCACAGTTCGAAGCGAGGCATAACACCTTAACAATGTTCTGCCTTTAAAGATGAGACATGCGAATTCGATCCCTCTTCGGACGGCCGCGGGACACCGCGCCGCCTCCACCAGATTATTTTGATGTCGGAGGCACAGTTTATGCTGTCGGCGACGTCCATGGTGAGATCACGCTCCTCAAGGGCTTGATGAAGCGCATCCGTGCGGATATTGCCCGGCCCGAAACTCCGGGACCGAAAACGCTGGTGTTTGTCGGAGATCTCGTTGACCGGGGCGAGGATTCGCGGGCTGTACTCGAATATCTCTCTGATTTGTCGATCCCGAATTGCAATATAGTGCTGCTGCGCGGCAACCACGAAGATCAGATGGTCAACTTTATCGAAGATCCGGTCGGTAAACGGCGTTGGCTGGATTGGGGCGGACGCGAAACGCTGCAATCCTTCGGCGTGCGCCCGCCGTTCCCGACGGCGGACGATGACGAACTCTACAAGACTGCCGAGGAATTTAGCACGGCGCTGGGCCAATTACGCGATGTCGTCGATTCGCGCACAGTTCTGTCGTGGCGCGTCGGCAATGTGATTTTTTGTCATGGCGGCATGGATCCGGATATCGAGATCGACCAACAACATCCGAAATGCCTGATGTGGGGCAGCGAAAGTTTTATGGAGCGCGGTGGGCCGCCGGGATATTGGTACGTTCACGGCCACATAATCCAAGAACAACCCAGCATCATCGGCAACCGGATTGCGATTGATACGGGAGCTTATAAAACCGGACTTCTGACCGTCGCGCGTATCACAGATTCCGGCTGCGCCTTCTTACAACAAGAATAGTCTGCACCCGCCGGACGCCGCCGCAGTTGGTCTTGAAACGGCTGGCCGTACACGCGATAATGCCAGCATGTACATGAATTACGGAGCGCGCCGCCGGTTTGCTGATCTAAGCGAGCAGGAAATTCTGGCGCTTGCGATATCGGCAGAAGAAGACGACGCAAGAATTTACGCGACCTATGCCGACAGGCTGCGCAACGACTATCCCGCCAGTGCTCGTGTCTTCGAAGGGATGGCGGAAGAAGAAAACGAACATCGACGCCGGCTTATTGACCTGTTTGAAACGCGCTTTGGCGCAACAATTCCGCTGATCCGACGCGAACACGTTGCCGGATTTTATGCGCGTCGGCCCGTTTGGCTTGTCGAGAACCTCGGGATCGAACGGATTCGGGATGAAGCGGCACGGATGGAGTCCGAGGCGCACGATTTCTATGTGCGCGCCGCAAAAAACACGAGCGATACCGCGACCCGCAAACTCCTGGGAGACCTCGCCACCGCAGAATCAACCCATCAGCAACGCGCCGGGGCGCTGACCGCCGAGCATGTCGACAGCGATGCAGCCGAAACCGAGGCACAGGAAGATCGCAGGCAATTCATCCTAACATGGGTGCAGCCGGGGCTTGCGGGATTGATGGACGGCTCGGTTTCCACTCTCGCGCCGATCTTCGCGGTTGCCTTTGCGACGCAGGATACATGGACGACGTTTCTCGTCGGTCTGGCCGCCTCGGTCGGTGCAGGAATTTCGATGGGATTTACCGAGGCCGCAAGTGACGACGGCGTCTTATCAGGCCGCGGCGCACCCTGGAAACGTGGTATTGCGTCAGGCGTGATGACGACAATCGGCGGCTTGGGACATGCCCTGCCCTATCTGATTCCCGATTTTTGGACAGCGACGCTCATCGCGTTCGCAGTCGTCTTTGTCGAGTTGTGGGCCATCGCCTGGATTCAGAACAAATATATGGATACCCCATTCCTGCGCGCAGCCTTTCAGGTCGTCGTCGGCGGCGCACTGGTGCTAGGTGCGGGCATCCTGATCGGTACCGGATAGTGCGACCACGGGGTCAAAGCCGTCTCAAAATTAATGTTTATTAACAATTGAATAAAATTTAACGCCTACGAGCCGTAACGTGTAAAATTTTAGCTATTTTCCTCGTTTGCCGCCGACAACCACGGTTCTCTTTTTCGCCATAATCGTCGATCCTCACCCGAGGGATGGTTTGCGGCCCTCCCTCAGTGAATCGGATTGGTACGCCGCTCGGCGCAAGACGAAACCAGACCTTCGGGGCCGGCGTCTGGTTTCAAATCCGATGCCCGCTGCCACAGACCACTCGCGACCGGAGGCCATATTATGAAATTCGCGCTTTTTGCAGCCGCCGTTCTGGCACTCGCAAGCGCGCCGACATATTCGAGGCTCAACTCGCTTTTCAGCCAAAGCGGTAATCTGGTCAGTGTCTTTGTTCCGGGAACCGCACAGTTGTTCGAGGAAGAAGAAAAAACGAGCCCGGCGGTCATTGCCAGCGCGGAATAACCGGCGCGCTTAGCGCAACGTCACAGCGTAATGCAGATCAGCGGTCAGATATCTGCTCAGGCGCAATTCGACGACTCGCTCCGAAATATCAATGGCGCGGCGACGGATTTCAATGAGCGGCGCTCCGACAGGTACATTCATCATCTCGCCGTCAACCTCTTCGGCTAATACCGCCTTCAGTTGTTCGTCGGCCTCTGAGATGACGATCCCGTAAGACTGCTGGTACAAGGCATAGAGCGCATTGGGCAGCGGCGAACGCTCTGACAGGCCCGGAAACAACCCGATTGGCAATGCCGAAACTTCGCGGACGATAGTTTTTCCATCAATGCTCCGCCCCCGAACAATCTCAAAGACTTCAGTCTCACCAAAGGCCGCCTGCTCATCCGGCGTTGCATCGCGGCGGGTAACCGATTCACTTTCCAGTTTCGGCGTTGCCTCGGACCCATCGGCCCGGCGCAGGCGGAAGAAATGAAAGTGATCGCTCTCCGGCGTCGTTGTGGCGACAAAAGTGCCACGCCCCTGCCGCCGTTGAAGAATTCCGCGCTGTTCAAGTGCCGTCAAAGCCTTGCGCGCCGTCCCTTGACTCACGCCCAATTCGCGCCCGAGATCAATCTCGCTCGGCAACATTGCACCGGGGCCAAGCTCACCGCTAACAATGCGCGCGATAATTGTGTCATAGACGTGTTGGTACAATGGGACTGTCATGCGCAGAACCTAGCCGCCCGCGTTCGGCGGGACAATGCTTATATATCAGGTCTTGTATAAGACACGAGTCGCTGCTACGCCACCGCTAGCAGTTTCACGCATTACAGATTCCATATTTCAGAGGGACACCATGAGCAAACCGCATCTGCTGGTCCACGACTCGAAAGACAGCGTTGGCGTTGTCGTCGTCGAAGGGCTCACCGCCGGCACCGAAATGCTGTGCGTCGTTACGCATGACAACAGCGATTTCAAGCTGACGGCAAAGCACGACATTCCCATCGGCCACAAGGTCGCGCTTGGTGACCTTGCCGATGGCCAGACGATCATCAAATACGGCGAAGAGATCGGTAAAATGGTCGCTGCAGCTGGTAAGGGCGAGCACGTCCACACACACAATATGAAAACGAAGCGCTGGTAAGGGGGCTGATCACATGAGCTATACGAACAGAACCGTCAAAGCATGGCGCCGCGAAAATGGCCGCGTCGGCGTTCGCAACCATGTTGTCATCCTTCCTGTGGACGACATCTCGAACGCGGCCTGCGAGGCCGTCGCGAATAACATCAAGGGCACGCTCGCAATTCCACACGCCTATGGCCGCCTTCAGTTCGGCGCAGACCTCGACCTGCACTTCCGCACCATGATCGGCACCGGCTCGAATCCGAACGTCGCTGCTGTGGTTGTCATCGGTATCGAGCCGGGCTGGACCAAAATCATCGCTGACGGTATCCGCGCCACCGGCAAGCCGGTCGCGGAATTCTCAATCGAGCAAAACGGCGACATCAAGACCATCGCCGACGCATCGTGGAAAGCGAAAGAGTTCGTCCACTGGGCAACTGAATTGCAAAAAGAAGACTGCCCGCTGACCGACCTCTGGGTCTCGACCAAATGCGGCGAGTCCGACACGACCACGGGCCTTTCATCCTGCCCGACCGTCGGCAACATGTACGACAAGCTGATCCCCGAGGGCCTGTACGGTTGCTTCGGTGAAACGTCCGAGATCACCGGCGCAGAACACATCTGTGAAAAGCGCGCAGCAAACCCTGAAGCCGCCGAAAAATTCATGGCAATCTTCAAGGAGTACTCCGAAAACGTCATCTTCGCGAACCAGACAGATGACCTTTCCGACAGCCAGCCGACCAAAGGTAACATTCTGGGCGGTCTGACGACGATTGAGGAAAAAGCCCTCGGCAACCTCGAAAAAATTGGCCGCGAATGTACCTACATCGACGCGCTACAGGCTGCTGAAGAACCCAAAAAAGGCAACGGCCTATACTTTATGGACACGTCTTCGGCTGCGGCTGAGTGCGTCGTTCTGATGGCCGCTGCGGGTTACGTGATCCACACCTTCCCGACGGGTCAGGGCAACGTGGTCGGCAACCCGATCGTTCCGGTTATCAAGATCTCGGGCAATCCGCGCACCTTGCGGACGATGGGCGAGCACATTGACTGTGACGTGACCGGCGTTCTCTCGCGTGAACAGACCATCGACGAGGCAGGCGACGCTTTGATCGAGATGATCGAACGCACAGCCAATGGCCGCAACACCGCAGCCGAAGCCCTCGGCCACCGCGAGTTTTCGATGACCAAGCTGTATCGTTCAGCTTAACACTAAGATACCGTCACCCTCGGTTATTCCCGAGGGCGGCAGGATTAGAAAAGCTTCCCCTAGCCGGGAGGCTTTTTTATTTCACTCGCGCTTAGGATTTAGTCGATGCCAACTCTTACCCGTGAAGAAGCCGAAGCCCTTATCGGTAACGCCTTACTCGCGTCGAAGGTTTCAGCAAAGAACGCTGCCTCTGTCGCGCGCGCATTGGTTGCCGCCGAAATAGACGGCCAAGTCGGCCACGGCCTCTCGCGTGTCAGCAGCTATTGCGCGCAATCTGCCTCCGGCAAGGTCGATGGCCACGCCGTGCCCATGGCACAGCGCACCGCCTCGGCTTTTTTGCGCATCGACGCAGCGAACGGATTTGCCTTTCCCGCGATGGAACACGCCATCGAAGAAGTCGCAGCCACGGCGCTTGAAACCGGAATCGCCGCTGCCGCAATCACCCGCTCGCACCATTGCGGACAGGCGGGCGCGCATGTCGAAAAACTCGCCGAGCGCGGCTGCGTCTCGATGCTGTTTGCCAACACACCCAAAGCGATGGCGCCATGGGGCGGTAACGCACCCATTTTTGGCACGAACCCCATCGCCTTTGGCACACCGCAAGCGGGGGAAGCGCCCCTCGTGATTGATTTATCTTTGTCAAAAGTCGCACGCGGCAAAGTCATGGCCGCTTCCAAACACGGTGAAGACATCCCCGTCGGCTGGGCGCTCGACAGCGACGGCAACGACACCACCGATGCAAAGGCTGCGCTGGCAGGCTCGATGGTTCCGATGGGCGATGCAAAGGGTGCAGCGCTTGCCCTGATGGTAGAGCTATTGGCGGCGGGTCTTGGCGGGGCAAAGTTCGGCAACGAAGCCGCCTCGTTTCTCAGCGCCGAGGGCGACGCGCCCGGAACCGGACAGCTACTCATTGCCTTTAATGTTTCAAAGACGGCGGGTGACGGGTATCTCGCGCGGGTCGGTGACTTGCTCGGCGCGATGCTCGGACAGGACGGCGTGCGCCTGCCGGGAACGAAGCGCTTGGCGCTGCGCGAAACGGCTGAGAAAGATGGGATTACCGTCGCGCAGGCAGTTCTGGATGAGATAGGCAGCATCGCGGCGGGGTGAAAGTTTCAACCCCCGGCAAGAACCGGGGG
>CALGNW010000110.1 GCA_937958345.1 uncultured Neomegalonema sp.
GATGACAAGGGCGAAAACTTCGGCAAAACCTATGACCGGATTCTTGTGTCCGTTGGCCGGATACCGAACGGCAAAAAACTGAATGCCGAGGCGGCAGGCGTTGATGTTGATGATCGCGGGTTCATTGCCGCCGATAAAACAATGCGGACCAATGTGCCTCACATCTTTGCTATCGGCGATATTATCGGCCAGCCGATGCTGGCGCATAAGGCGGTGCATGAGGGCAAGGTTGCCGCCGAAGTATGCGCCGGGCATAAATCTGCCTTTGACGCAAAGGTCATTCCTTCGGTCGCCTACACCGACCCCGAAGTGGCATGGGTCGGGCTGACCGAGTTGCAGGCCAAGGAGCAGGGCATCAAGGTCGAAAAGGGCGTTTTCCCATGGGCGGCCTCCGGCCGCTCGCTCGCCAATGGCCGCGACGAAGGGATTACGAAAGTACTGTTTGATCCTGACACCCATCGCATCGTCGGTGCGGGTATTGTCGGATCGTCGGCGGGTGATTTGATTGCCGAGGCTGCGCTCGCGATTGAGATGGGCGCGGACGCTCAGGATATTGCGTTAACCATCCATCCGCATCCGACCTTGTCGGAAACGGTGGCGATGGCAACCGAGATGTTCGACGGTACGATAACCGATCTGATGCCGCCGAAACGAAAATCCTAGATCCGGTTGACTGCACTCCATTACGCGCCAGATTGACAGAATGTCGCATTTAATGCTTGGAAACAATCTGGCGCGCTTTTGTGCTGCTGGGTAACTTAATTTCTTGATGCAGCGCGGCATAATAAGCAGAGTTGCACCGCTCCTCTGATAGGGAGTTGCAGCGGCTGTAAGCTGTCGATGGTGCGGTTGAAAGGCCGGCCCGATGCTTCGATTGAACGCACGTGCGCAAGTGCGGCGGTAACAGGGAGACTGAATTTTCATGGCGCAACTCATTGGCGTTCCGAACGAAGTGGCGGAGGACGAAAAGCGTGTCGCGCTGACGCCCGAAACCGCCGGACGTATCCAGAAACTCGGTTACAAACTTCAGATCGAGAGGGGAGCGGGCGAATCCGCTAACTTCTCCGACGCGAGCTACCGCGAGGCTGGTGTCGAGGTGGTGGATGATGTTTGGGGATCATCCGATATCGTAATGAAAGTGCGGCAACCCACCGCCGGCGAGGCCGCCAAACTGGGTTCGGGCAAGACGCTGATCAGCTTTGTCTGGCCGGCACAAAATGAAGATCTGGTCAAAACGCTGAGCGCGCAGAAACCGCATGCCGTGCTGGCGATGGATCAGGTCCCGCGCATTTCGCGCGCGCAAAAGCTTGATGCGCTGTCATCTATGGCAAATATCGCCGGTTATCGTGCGGTCGTCGAGGCGGCGAATAACTTTGGGCGGTTCTTCACCGGTCAGGTCACGGCTGCCGGCAAAGTGCCGCCCGCGAAGGTGCTGGTTATCGGGGCGGGGGTTGCCGGTCTTGCCGCAATCGGGGCCGCACGCAGCATGGGCGCGATCGTCCGCTCGTTCGATATTCGCCCTGAGGTCGCCGAGCAGATTGAGTCGATGGGGGCAGAGTTTCTGTTCCTCGATTTCGACAATGAAGATGCCGGAACCGAGGGAGGTTACGCCAAACCCTCCAGTCCAGAGTTCCGCGAGAAGCAGCTTGAGCTGTTCCGCGCGCAGGCGTCGGACGTTGATATTGTCATCACCACCGCGCTGATCCCGGGCCGTCCTGCGCCGAAGCTGTGGCTTGAAGACATGGTGAAATCCATGAAGCCCGGATCGGTGATTGTCGACCTCGCGGCGGAGCAGGGCGGCAACTGTGATCTGACGGTTCCGGGTGAACGCATTGTCACCGATAACGACGTCACCGTTATCGGCTACACTGATATGGCCAGCCGCATGGCGGCTCAGTCGAGTCAGCTTTACGGCACGAACCTGCGCCATATGCTGGACGATCTGACGCCCGAGAAAAACGGCGTCCCGAACGTCAATATGGACGACGTGGTGATCCGCGGCTGTACCGTAATCAAGGACGGCGCGGTCACGTTCCCGCCGCCCCCTGTTGCGACCTCTGCCGCACCCAAACCTGTCGCCGCGGTCAAGATTGATCCCGAAGAAGAGGCTCGTAAGGCCGAGGCTGCCGCGAGCAAGGCAGCGATGACGAAGGGGATTATGATTGCGTTGGCGGCAGGCTTGCTTGCGCTGATCGGTCTGACCGCCCCTGCGGACTTCCTGTCTTATCTTATCGTCTTTATCCTGTCGGTGATCGTCGGATATTACGTGATTTGGAATGTCTCGCACTCGCTGCACACACCGCTGATGGCGGTGACTAATGCGATTTCCGGTATCATCATCGTTGGGGCGCTGTTGCAGGTGTCCAGTTCTAATACGCTTGTGCAGGTGCTGGCCGGTATCGGTGTGTTCGTCGCCGCGATCAATATTTTCGGAGGGTTTCTTGTCACCCGCCGGATGCTCGCAATGTTCCAGAAAAGCTAAGGGGGGCGGTAGAATGTTATCTCAAGGTTCCGTAACTGCCGCCTATATCGCGGCGAGCGTTCTTTTCATTCTTTCACTATCGGGTCTGTCGAAGCAGGAGACCGCCAAGAACGGTGTGTTCTATGGCGTGATCGGCATGGCCATTGCGATCATCGCGACGGTGCTGGGGCCGGGCGTGACGAACTATCTGATGCTTGTGCCGGTTATCGCGCTTGCAGGTCTGGTTGGCTGGTACGTCGCCAACAAGGTCGAAATGACTCAGATGCCGGAACTGGTGGCGATCCTGCACAGCTTTGTCGGATTGGCCGCCGTTTTCGTTGGCTTTAACAGCCACCTCGAAGGCCTTGGCAAATATGTTGGCGCTGCGCGCACGATCCATAACGTCGAGATTTTTCTCGGTGTCTTTATCGGCGCGATCACGTTTACCGGCTCTATTGTCGCCTTTGGTAAACTGAGCGGCAAGATGTCGGGCAATGCGCTGACCCTGCCGGGCCGGCATATGTTGAACCTCGCTGCGATTGTGGTTTCCGTGATCCTCGCGATCATTTTCTGCATGGGCAATCCTGAACCGTCGTGGCCTCTCGTGGTGATGATGCTGATTGCGTTTGTCTTCGGCGCGCATCTGGTCATGGCGATCGGCGGGGCCGATATGCCGGTCGTGGTATCGATGCTGAACAGTTATTCCGGTTGGGCGGCGGCGGTCGGCTTTATGCTGGGGAACTATCTGCTGATCGTGACCGGCGCGTTGGTCGGGTCCTCGGGCGCGATCCTCAGCTACATCATGTGTGCGGCGATGAACCGGAGCTTTATCTCGGTAATCCTCGGCGGTTGGGGCGGCGAAGCCACGGGCGCACAGCAGGAGGTCGAGGGCGAGATGGTGCCGACGAATGTCGACTCCGTTGTTCAGCAGCTCGATGATGCCGACAGTGTTGTCTTTGTGCCGGGTTATGGTCTGGCGGTGGCACAGGCGCAGGGTGCGGTTTCCGAACTGGCCAAAAAACTGCGTGCGAAGGGCAAAGAGGTGCGTTTTGCTATTCACCCCGTTGCCGGGCGTTTGCCGGGGCACATGAATGTGCTGTTGGCCGAAGCCAAGGTCCCCTACGACTATGTGCTGGAGATGGACGAAATTAACGGCGACCTTCCGCAGACAGATTTCGTTATGATTCTGGGTGCGAACGATATCGTAAACCCGGCGGCGCAGGATGATCCGAACTCTCCGATTGCCGGTATGCCGGTGTTGGAGGTCTGGAAAGCGAAGAACGTCGTGATTTCCAAGCGTGGTCAGGGACGCGGTTATTCGGGCGTCGAGAACCCGCTATTCTTCAAGGACAACAGCCGGATGCTATATGGTGATGCGAAAGACAGCCTTGACGCGATCCTAAAGCAAATGGATTGATCTAGGCGTCCGCGTTTAATCCCTCGCGGGCGGTATTGTCCGCGAGGCACTATGGCTAAAATCGATCCTTTGCTCCAGCCGTTCACGCTGAACGGCATGCCCTTGAAAAACCGGATCGCGAGCACACCGCACGCCCCTGCCTATGCCGATAAAGGCATGCCGGGCGAGCGGTATCAGCTTTACCACGAGGAAAAGGCGAAGGGCGGTATCGGCCTTTCTATGTTTGGCGGGTCCAGCTGTGTTTCAGCTGACAGTCCCTCGGTGTTTGGCCAGCTGGACGTGTCGAGTGATCGCGTCATCCCTTATTTTCAGGAATTTTCGAACCGGATGCACCAGTACGGCACGGCGTTAATGTGCCAGATCTCTCATCTTGGGCGACGAACGACCTGGAATTCCGGTGATTGGCTGCCGGTGGTTGGGCCGTCGCGCGTGCGAGAACCCGCTCATCGTGGATTTCCGAAGGAAATGGATCATGCCGATATCCGTCGGATCATCGGTGATTATGCCGCTGCGGCGTTGCGCTGTAAAAAGGGTGGTCTTGACGGGGTCGAAATCCTTCATAACGGTCACTTGCCGGGGCAATTTCTAGCACCCGAATTGAACCTTCGCACTGACGCGTATGGGGGGTCATTCGAGAACCGTGCGCGCTTTGCCCTGGAATTGTTCGAAGCGGTTCGGGCGTCCGTCGGGGCCGGTTTCATTGTCGGAATTCGTATGGAGATCGGCGGCGCGATTGACGGCGCTGTGAAAGCCGAGGAATCGGTGCGCTTTGCCGAAGCGTTGCGTGCGGCGGGGACGGTTGATTATGTGAACCTCAATGTCGGCCAGTCGGCGCATGATTTCGAGCTGGCTGAATATGCCGTGCCCGCAATGTTTCAAAAGCTTGCACCCTGGCTGTCACATGTTGCCGAGTTCCGGCGTGAAGTCGATTTTCCCGTAATCCATGCGTGCCGCGTGTCCGATTTGGCCACTGCCCGCTATGCTGTTGAAGAGGGGATTGTCGATCTGATCGGAATGACCCGCGCGCATATCGCGGACCCTCATTTAGTGCGCAAGATGATTGCCGGAGACGAGGCGCGCATTCGGCCTTGCGTCGGCGCAGGCTATTGCATTGACCGGATTTACGGTGAGGGCGAGGCGCTGTGTCTGCACAATGTTGCCACGGGCCGCGAAAAGACCGTTCCTCAGATCGTGCCAAAAAGTGACAAGCCCGCGCGCAAGATTGTCGTTGTCGGCGGCGGTCCGGCAGGGATGGAGGCCGCGCGGGTTTCTGCCGAGCGCGGCCACGATGTTGTGTTGTTCGAGGCGGCGTCACAGCTTGGCGGTCAGGTGCGGATTGCTGCTCAGGCGCGGGTTCGCAAAGATCTGATCGGGATTACGGATTGGCTGGCTGGCGAAGTCGAGGCGCTTGGTGTTGATGTTCGGTTTAACACCTACGCGGGCGAAGACGAGATTTCGGGTGAGAACCCCGACATTGTTATCGTGGCAACCGGAGGGTTGCCTGACACTGATCATTTTCCGGGCGGCGCGTTGTGCCTGAACGCGTGGGATGTTCTGGGCGGAAACAAGGTCGAAGGCGACGTCCTGATCTATGATGACAACGGCCAGCATCAGGGACCGTCATTGGCGTGCGAGTTGATCGAGCGGGGCGGGTCGTCGATCCGGTACGTCACGCCTGATCGCAGTGTCGCGGTTGAAATGGGGGCGTCGAATTATCCGATGTATATCAGCAAATTGCACAACGGCGGTGTTCAGGTGACGCCTGATTATCGGATCACGCGCGTCGAGCAAGACGGTAATGCGCTGAAGGCATTTTTTACCAATGACTACGGCGGTCCCGCTTTGGAATTGCGCGCGGATCATATCATCATCGAGCATGGAACCGTCCCGCTCGACGAAGTGTATAACGCGATGCGTCCGGCATCGTCCAATCAGGGTGTGACGGATGTGGGCGCATTAATTAGCGGGCAAGCGCAACCCGACACCGGCGAAGGCTTTGCGCTTTATCGGGTCGGTGATGCTGTGGCGAGCCGTAATATCCATGCGGCAATTTATGATGCGCGGCGCTTGTGTCAGACCCTTTAAAACAGCGTAGTGCTGAAACATCGGCACTTTTTATGGCGCTGGGGGCGACGCTGGGTCTGTCGCTTAAGGGGATACTTGCAAAGCTGGCTTTTCTGGCGGGCGGGACCGCAATCATCGTCGTTCTGTTGCGGATGCTGATGGCCGTTCCGCTGTTCATGGCAGCGGACCGAGTGATGCGCCCCGCCGCCCGTGCGCCAATGGCGCGCACGGATATTGCGATGGGGTTGGGCTTCGGTTTTATGTTCCTGACCGCGATGCTGAGCGATTTCATCGCGATTGACCGGTTGGGCGCGGGGTTGTCTCGGATTGTGCTGTTCACGTATCCGCTGATCGTGGTTTTGATTTCGTCGGGTATGGAGCGGCGGTGGCCGTCCGCGCGGCAGGTGTTTGCTTTTGCGGTTTCGTATCTGGGATTGGTGATCGTGCTGCGCCCTGACCGCACGGAAGTACCGCCTCAGTTTTGGTCCGGTGTCGGGTTCGCGGTGCTGTGCGCCGTGACGATTGCGTGTGTCTATTCGTTCGCAAATCCCCTGATCAAGCGGATCGGGGCGTCGCGGTTTTCGGTGCTGACGCATATATCGGCGGCTGTCGGGATGGTAGTTCTGGCGCTGGCGACGCAAACTGCGGATGATTTCGCCCTGAATACCGAAGCATACGTCTGGATGGTACTGATCGTTTTGATCGCGACTGTCGCGCCGATTATGATGCAATACGAGGCGATGCGCCGGATCGGTGCGGCGCGCGTCAGTTTGATCGGGTTGCTGGGTCCCATCGTGACAGTTCTGTTGGCGTGGGTGGTGTTGGATGAACGACTTGATCCGGTGCAGATCGGCGGGTTTGCGCTGGTGCTGGTCGGAATTGCGATCTTGGAATGGCCGACATTGCGCCGCGCGTTCAGCCGATAAATGTACTGACCTGTTCCAGTGATTTTTTATCGAGCGCGTGCGCCGGGACCGTTGCGCCCTTTGACGGATAGCCGACGACAATAAGGACCAAAGGTTTTTCGGTGGCCGGACGTCCGCAAATTTCGGACAGGAAATTCATCGGGGCGGGTGTGTGTGTCAGCGTGCCGAGCCCTGCGCTATGCAGGGCGGTGATGAGCATTCCGGTTGCGATGCCCACGGATTCGGTCACGTAGTAGTTCTTTCCGCCATCGTCTCCGCGTCGTTGGGCGAAGACGGCGATCAGCCACGGTGCGATTTCGAGGAAGGGTTTTTCGGCATCTGTGCCAAGCGGTGCAAGCGCGTCGAGCCAGTCATCCGATGCCTTGCCGCCATAAAATGCGCGCTCTTCGGCCTCGGCAGCTTCGCGGATTTTACGCTTTGTTTCGGGGGCGGATATGGCCACGAAATGCCAGGGCTGCTGGTTCGCGCCGCTTGGGGCTGTTGCCGCCGCGCGGATGCATGTTTCGATGATCTCGCGCGGGATCGGGTCGGGGGCAAAATCGCGAATTGTCCGGCGGGTTCGCAGAGTGCGGTGGAAGGCGTGTGCGCGTGCCAGCATTTCCGGTGCGAACGGACGCCCGTATCCGCTGAGAGGAATCCGCGCTTCGGTCATGCGGCGGTCCATCCGCCATCGACCATCAGGGATGATCCGGTAATGAGGCTGCTGGCGTCCGAGGCGAGGAAGACAATCGAACCCATGATCTCTTCCAGTTGACCGACGCGGCCAAAGGCGATTTTGGATTCGACGAAATCGCGGAACTCGGGATCCTTGAGGAACGGGGCGGTCAGCTCGGTCTCGATAAAGGTCGGGCAGAGCGTGTTGACGCGGATGTTGAAGGGGCCGAGCTCCCACGCGGCGGCTTTTGTCATGCCCTCGATCGCGTGTTTCGATGCGCAATAGACGGCGCGCTTGGGACCGCCGACATGGCCCATTTGCGAGGAGATGTTGATGATTGATCCGGGCAGTTCGGAACCCATCAACCCCCATGAGACGGCCTGCGCGACGAAAAACGCCGCCTTTACGTTGATGTCCATAACCGCGTCGTATTCATCTTCGGTCGCGTCAACGAACGGGGCGTGCCGGGCGAGACCGGCATTGTTGACGAGGATCTGAAATGGTCCCTCCTCGTCGACAAGGCGCTCTACGGCGCGGCGGTCGGTGACGTCCAGTACGGCGGAACCGGCCTTGAAGCCGCGATCCTTCAGGGCCTGTGAAGCTGCGGCAACCTCGCTTTCGGTGCGCGCGGCCAGCAATGGAATAGCGCCTGCCTCGGCCAGTGCGGTTGCGGCAGCGAGGCCGATACCGCGCCCGCCGCCGGTCACGAGGGCTTTGCGACCATCGAGGCGAAAGGATGGTGTGGTCAGGTGCGCGGTCATGGCGTGGCCTTTAAGTATGGCGAGCCGTCAGGGATGGCATCGCGGGGAACGGTGACGGTGATGTCACCGAGCAGCAGGAAAGACAATGTCTTGCCGTGGCGGTCAAGACCAAGCGACCCGTTTACGCCGCCCTGCAGAGCATTCTCGACTACAAAATTAAGCGCATGGAGGTTGGGTAGCGCGTACCGCTTTGCGGCGGATGCGCCGAGGTGGCGCATGGCATCCAGCACGCGTTCTTCGGTGACCTGTTCGAGCAGATGCGGCCATGCTTCGGGCCGGTAGGCGATGATCGAGATATTCGAGGTATCGCCCTTATCACCCGCACGGCCATGGGCGATTGCGTGAAGGGGGAGGGTCAGCATTCTATCACCTTGACGTGGGGTTCGATCCGCTCTCTCGCGATCAGGATGGAGGCGGTGGCGATTTGCGGGGTGACGTGAAAGCGATAACCGCCCCCCGCAGCGGGGCCGGAGCAATAGAGCGATTGCACTTCGTCCGCGACCGCTTGGGCGGAGTTTCGATCCGAGGCCATGGAGGCGACGCGCAGGCGGTATTCGCCGTCGGTCGAAAGCGCGCGGGCGCGGCGGCGGTCTGTGTCGCCGCCATCAAGAACCGCGCCTGTGCCGGTGATATCAATACGCGCAGGTTCGTTGAGGCCGATAATGCCGAGGCGCTGGCGCACAACGTCGGCGGCCAGTTCTGCGCGGGCAAGGGCGTTTGGTCCGGCGTAGGTCATTTCAGCCTCGGCCATCCAGCCGTTATCGACGCACACGGTTGCCTTGAGAGTTGGCGGGGCGGGGTGGCCCCTGACGCCGCTGATGCGGATGCGGTCGGACCCATCATCGGCGAGTGTGACGCGGGTGATGTCGCTGGTGCAATCGGCCACAAGATAGGCGGCGGGGTCGTGCATCTCGTACAGGAGTTGTTCTGTCACCGTGGCGCGCGAGACGAGGCCGCCTGTGCCCTCGGGTTTGGTGATCGTCATGCTGCCGTCTGCTTCGACTTCGGCAATGGGAAAACCGGCGCGGGCGAGATCCGGGACGTTTTTGAAACCGGGATCGGCAAAATACGTCCCGCTGACCTGCCCGCCGCATTCGAGCAAATGGCCGCAGATTGTTCCGGCGGCGAGGCGGTCCCAGTCGTCGGCGGCCCATCCGTATTCATGGATGAGGGGGCCGAGGGCGAGGGCGCTGTCTGTGGTGCGGCCAACGAGTACAACGTCAGCGCCCGTCGCCAGTGCGGCTGCGATCCCGCGTGCGCCGAGGTAGACATTGGCGGCGATGATCGGGCGGCCCTCGAACCCGATGCCCTCCATCGTGGGGGTTGCCGCAATTTCCTGCGGTGTCATCGCTGCGGTCAGATCATCGCCGGTTACGGCGGCGACCTTTAGATTTTTGACCCCGAGTTCATCCGCGATTTCGCGCACGCACTTTGCCGCGCCGACCGGGTTAGCCGCGCCCAAGTTCGAGACAATCCTGACGCCAAGGCGCTTTGCTTCAGCAAGGGACGGGCGGATATAGTGGTCGAGATACGGTGAGTAACCCGCATCGGGATTGCCGCGCCTGATTTGCTGGGCGACCGCGAGCGTGCGTTCGGCCAGCACTTCGTACATCAGGTATCGCGGACCGTCCCGGTTCGCCATCGAGGCGAGAATGGGCAGGGCCGCGTCGAAGCGGTCGCCCATAAAACCCGCACCGCAACCGATATGGACGGTCACGCTGTTTTCTCTTTAAACTCCGCAACAAGTGCGCGCGCGCCGTTCAGCATCCACGCATGTTCGGATGCAAAGAACAGCATGTTCATCCCTGCACCCTGAAGGGTGTCGAAATTGCCCATGTTGGGCGTAAAGGTGACGGCAGATTTTCCGTTCGCCTTGGTCGCGTCGCCCACCTTTTTCATGGCGTCGAGAACGACCTGCGCGTTCATGTCTGTTTCGCCGTATCCGACCGCGAGATCAGCGGGACCGACGAACAGGCCGTCGATACCGGGGGTCGCGGCAATGGCCTGAACCGCATCCACGCCCTCGGGTTCCTCGATCTGGCCGAGAACGACAGTGTCCTCGGTCATGGCGAGAACCTCGGGCATGGTTTTGGTTGCGTAGGCTGCTGAACGGGTTGATCCGGCATAGCCTCGCCCGCCATGACCATAGCGCGATGCTTTGGCAACGGCGGCGGCCTTTTCCGCCGAGTAGACATGCGGGATCACCACGCCGGTTGCGCCGGCATCCAGTGCCTTGAGAATTTCGGAGGGCGAGCCTTCCGGAACGCGAACCAGACAGTTCATGCCGAGCGCCTTGGCAATGGCGAGACACCCATCCATTCGCGCGCGGTCAAAGCCCGAATGTTCGGCGTCGAGGCAAATGAAGTCGAGGCCGGAATGGGCCAGAACTTCGATGATCTCGATTGACGGGGTTTTTACAAACGTCCCGCACAGCATTTCGCGGCGGAGGATGCGGGCGCGCAGGCCTGTCTCGGTCATGTCGGATTCCTTGCTAGATTTTCCAGATGGTCGCGTTCGAGTCCCAGCCCGACGCCTGTAGAGATAATGCTGTCCCAAACGCCTTGCGCAAGGGGCAGTCCGTTGGCCGTGCGGTCGATGCGCCGTGCGCGTTCGGGGTCGCCGGGTATCAGGACACGTTCGACGCCCCTTGCGGGCGGCGTCGCGCGGACAAAGGCAATGTATTCGGCAACTGCCGCACTCCACCCGTGGCCGTCATCCATGCGGGCAGGGTCGAGGTAAATCGACAGCATGCCGTTATGGATATTGGAGTTGGTTCCCGCCGCGCCCGAACCGGTCAGCGCACCGGCAAGCAATTCACAGGCGAGGCCGAGGCCCGAACCCTTGTGATCGCCCATCGCCGCCAATGCGCCGTCACCGCCGCGCGGATCGGCAACGGCGCGCGGATCGATGTTACCATAGAGTGCGCGGGGGTCGCCGGTCGGTCGTCCATTGCCGTCAATCAGTGCATTCGGCGGGGCTTGCTTGCCGCTTTTCAGGGCGACGAGCGCCTTTCCCTCGGCAATTTGAGAGGTGGCGAAATCGAGGATAAAGTCATCGTTATCGCCATTGGGAACACCGATGCAAACCGGCGCGGTGGACATGGCACGCCCCGCGCCGCCGAAGGGCGCGACCAGCAGGCTGTTCTTGACGTTGACGAAGTGGATCGAAACAAATCCTGCTGCGCATGCCTGTTCTGCCCAGCCGCCGATACGCCCGATATGACCGGCATTGCGCAGGGCGACGACCGAGACACCCGCCATGCGGGCCTTCTCCAGGCCGACTTCGACGGCCTCGCGGCCTAAAACCTGACCGAAGCCGTGATGGCCTTCGAGCAGAGCAAAGGCATCAGCGTCGATCACACGCTCGATATGACGCCCGAAATGGACATCGCCGATTCTGGACCATTCCACGTACCGCTGGGTACGGACGACTCCGTGGCTGTCATGGCCCGCGAGATTCGCCTCGACCAGATTTGTGGCGATCTCCGTTGCCTCGCCGGACTCGGCCCCGGCGGTTTCGAAGATGAGCGCCAGAACGGCGCGGACGCCGGTGGCAGGAATTCGAAGGTCGGTCACAGGCCAAGCTCTTTGCGGTTAAACAGAACCGCAGGGTCTAGCGTACCGGACAAACCCGCAAGGACATTTTCAGCGGCCTGTATCGCCATGGCGCGTTTGCCCTCGGCTGTCATGGCGGCGGTGTGGAGGGTGGCAATCACGTCGGATCGCGCCAGCAGGGGATCGTCGGGCGAGGGCGGTTCGGTTTCGAAGACGTCGGTTCCGTAGGCCGAGAGGCGGCCCGTGTTCAGGGCATCAAGCAGTGCAGGTTCGTCAACAATGCCGCCGCGCGCGCAGTTGATGAGGATTGCGCCCGGTTTCATTTGACCGAGACGCGGGGCGGTCAGCATCATGCGCGAGTTGTCCGATAAAGGGATATGAAGCGTGACGATATCGGCCACCGCGAGACCGCTTTCCAAACTGCCCGCACTTTCATAGGGGATGGTTCCCGCGTCGGGGTCATATCCGATTACCCGCATGCCGAACGCCTCGCACAGACGGGCGACGCGCTTTCCGATCCTTCCGACACCGACAACCAGCACCGTTTTTCCGCTTAGTTCGGCGCTTTGCAGTCTTTGGCGATAGGTCCAGTCACCGGTGCGTGTCCGGCTGTTCTGTTCAACAAGATTTTTTATGCACCCGAGCATCAGTGCAAGTGTGTGTTCGGCAACCGATGTGGCGTTGGCATCGGCGGCGATGGCGACAGGCAGGCCGCGCGCGGTCATGGACCCGACGGCGATGTTGTCGCAACCGACGCCGTGCTTGCTGATGACTTGCAGATCCGGTGCTGTATCGAGCAGCGCGGCGGTCAGCGGGCGGGTGCGGACTAAGATGGCATTCGCGGTTGGTAGTGCGGCGGCGAGTTCGGAATCAGTCGCGCCTGCAGGGAATGTCAGCACGTCTTCGCCGTGCTGTGCGCGAAGCAGGGCAATGCCGTCCTCGTGGATCGGTTCGGTTACGACGATACGTGTCAACGACGAACTCCTTGTGTATTTGCGGCGCTGGACAGACCAGATGCGTTCGGTTCACGATATCCGCAACCGTGCGGTGTGCAAGCTGTGCGGTAAAGGGATGCGGATGGCAGGTGTTTCGACAGGTATAATGCGGGGACGAAGGCGTGATCGCCTGACCGCGATTGCGTTGATTGTCGTGATGGGCAGCGAGTTGGTCTCGCTGGCGTTCGGATTCGGTGCGGCGCGATATGTTGCCTATGCGGCGATGCTGGCGGTCCTGCCGCTGACGCTGCACCGTCTGGGACTGCGGGAGGGATATCTGCTGACGCTGTGTTCGGTACTGACCGTGCTGATCTGGCGCTTGCATGATGATCCCGCCGGCGCGCTGACTCTGGCGCTGGATCAGGCGGTGTTCCTGATGGCGTTTATTATGCTGGTCGGGCTGATGCAGCAGGCGGCGATGACGTCTCAGGCGATTTTAGAGTGCGGGACTTTCCTGACGCGGCAGAGGGCGGGGCGGCGGTACTTCGCACTGTTCCTGGGTACGCACCTGATGGCGCAGTTGTTCAATTTGGGAGTCGTCAGCCTGCTCGCGCCTTTGATCCGGCGGGGAACCGAGGATGCCAGTGATCCGCTGAACCCGGTGCGCGAGCGCCGGCAGTTGAATTCGATGCTGCGCGGGTTTGCCTGGGCGGTTGTCTGGTCGCCGACGGCGGTCGCGCCGCTGGTGCTGATGACGCTGTTGCCGGATGCGGAGCGCGGGCCTTGGATGGCGGCGGGGGTGGTGATCGCGTTTGCGATCATGCTGATCGGCTGGGCCGAGGATCGCTGGCAGTTCCGGCGCTACCAACCCGCCGCGGGCGCGGTAAGCCCGCCCTTTCCGGTGCGGGCGTATGCCGATTTTGCGCTGGTGTGTCTGGCTCTGGTCGTGCTGACCGTCGGGGCGATGTCTTTGGTTGGTCAGTCGGTGGTTTTCGGGTTGATGGTCGCCTCGCCGATTATCCTCGTCGGGTGGCTGATCGCGCAGAATGACGGTGCTTGGGCGCCTGCAAGGTCGCGGATCGGCGAGATTGTGCTGGGGCATTTGCCCGCCGCTGCGCCGTTGGCTGTGACACTGGCGTGCTCGGGCTATGTCGGGCGCGCCGGTGCGGCTTTGATTCCCGCCGCCGAATGGGCTGATGCGCTGGGGCTGGAGGCGTGGCCGGGGTGGGTTTTTTTGCTCGGCCTGTCCGTCGGCGTCGCGCTGTCGAGTCAGTTTGCCCTCAGCCCGATTATGATGGCAGTGTTTTTCGGCAGTCTGATTGCGGCGGTTCCCGAGTTGCCGACCGATGTTACATGGGCGGCGCTGGCGATTTCTTGCGGATGGGCGCTGTCTATGACGGCCTCGCCCTTTGCGACGGTGGTTCTGATGATCGTGGGGACCACGGGCCATACAGGGCGCGAGCTGGCGTGGGTCTGGAATTGGCGGTTCAGTCTGCTTGCTACGGTGTTTCTGGGGTTTGCCTATTGGCTGTTAGCCTAGGACCAACAGCCAGAACGGCAGCGTGACCATCGACACAACAGTCCCCAGCAGCATCGCATTCGCGGCCAGCTCTTTGTTGCGGTCATAGAGAACGGCGAAGAGGTAGATGTTCAACCCCCCCGGTGCAGCAGCCATCAGCGTGACGGTTCGGGCCTCGACCCCCGAGAGCGAGAAAACATAAAACGCCAGAACCATCGCGAGGGCGGGGTGCAGCATTGTTTTCAGCGCGACCATGACGCCCGCCTCGCGCAGGTTATCCGCCATCGCATAACGTGTCAGCGCGGCCCCGACGGCGAACATACCGGCTGGCAGGGCAATTCCCGCCATCAGCTTTAGCGCATCATCCGCCGCAGACGGAATGGGCAGGCTGGTGAAATTGTAGCTGAAACCCAACGCGACGGCGATCACCAGCGGGTTTTTAGACAGCGAGTGCGCGACCTTTTTCATCGCGGCCACCGCCCCCGCACCGTCGCGTGCGCTGACCTCCATACAGATCACCCCCAGTCCGTACATTGTTGCGGCATGGATCGAGATGATGGCAAAGATGGCGGGATCGGCGTCTTCGCCGTATGCGCGCTGTGCCACCGGAATGCCGATAAACAGCGAGTTGGCAAACAGCGTCGTGAAACCGGCGGCAATCGACTCGCCGGGGCGGTTGCCGAACACCTTTCGTGCCATGACAATGCCGACGAAAAAGCAGGTAAAGGCCGGAAAGTAGTATGCGGCAAGCAAATCGGGTTTCAGTGAATTCGCAATGTCGATGGTCGCGGTCGCACGGAACAGCAGACAGGTGACGGCAAACATCGTTACGAACTTGAGCAGGGCATCCGTGCCCTCGTCGGAGATGAACTTTAATGCCGAAGCGGCATACCCGAACCCGACCAGCAAAAAGACCGGCGCGACGATGTTGAAGATTTGCGACAAGACTTGGTATTGATC
>CALGNW010000111.1 GCA_937958345.1 uncultured Neomegalonema sp.
TCGGTCTTAGCCCATGGCAGAGCTATCCTCACCGCCCGCTGCCCCGCGCTCGACGCGGGGCCCCCTGAAACACCCCAGCTCACTTTCAATGTCCGGGAAATTGGAGAAAAGAGCAAAGCGACCAAACGGGCCGGAAAAGCAGACGGCGCTATCGAGAAATGAGCCGTTCCGCGGGGTGGCGAATAGCGCCGCCCCGGGGGGCGGAACGGCGCTGTCACCGCTCTGTTAGTTTGAGTTCGATGCGTCTGTTGCGCGCGAGGGCTTGGGTGGTGTCGCCATTGTCCAGCGGTTGAAACTCGCCAAAGCCTGTGGGGGCGAGGCGTTCGGGCGGGACGCCGTGGGCGCGGATCAGGTATTGCGCGACCGAGAGGGCGCGCGCCTGACTGAGTTCCCAGTTGTCCTGATAGAACGGACTGTTGCGCAGGGGACGTTTGTCGGTGTGACCGTCGATGCGCAAAATCCAGTTCACATCGGCGGGAATATCGCGGGCAATTTCATTGAGGATCACCGCAAATTTTCCAAGCTCTGCCTTGCCTGCATCCGCCAGCTCGGCAGAGGCCGCGCCGAACAGAACTTCGGATTGGAAGACGAAGCGGTCGCCGACGATTTTCACCTCGTCCCGCGCGCCGAGAACCCGCCGCACCTGTCCGAAAAATTCCGACCGGAAATCTTCCAGCTCGTCGACCTGTGCCTCAAGCAAAATACGGTTTTCTTCCAGCGCCGCGTTGCGGTCGGCCAGTGCCGCATTCAGGCGCGTGCCGAGGGCGGCAATTTCATCGCCGCGTTCTTCGGCAGTTTTTGCGGCGCTGTCGCGGGCAACCTCGGTACGCGATAACCGGTCCTCGAGCGCGCGAAGCTGGGCGCGCAGTTCGCGGGTCTGCTCGTTCAGCAACGCGACCTGACGCTGTTCACTTTCGCTGCTGTCCTCGACGGTTGCAAGTTGCGAGCGGGCGACCCTGAGCAGGGCCTGTTGCCGCGTGAGTTCTTCGTCGCGGCCTTCGATGTCATCCGCAAGTTTCTCGCGCGCGATGTTTGCCGCCGCCAGAAGGGTGAGCGTTTTTTCGGCCTCGGCGCGGCGGACTTCAAGCTCAAGCTCCATCGCGGTCAGTTCGGTTTGCGAGTCCGCAAGACGCGCGCGCAGGGCCTTTGCCGCCTCCTGCTCCACAAGCTGCTGCACCTCGGCCTTGGTCAGTGCCTCGGTGCGGGCGGCCAGTGCGGTTTCGGCAGTCTCGGCCTTTGTTTTGAGATCCCTAGTCAGAGCATTGAGTGCGGCTATTTCAGCGCGCTCTTTTTCAAGGGCGAGGCGCTCGGCGGTCAGTTCTTCGTCCAGCGACGCGCGGCCCTCTTCGGAGGCGGCCAGACTGGAGAGAAGCGACGCGACCCGTTCCTCGGCGGTGGATTTGGCGGCGTTCACATCGATCAGCGATGCGCGCAGGCGCGTGCCTTCGGCGTCGAGTTTTTCTTTTTCCGTGCGTTCCAGCGACAGCATATCGGACAGCGAGTCGAGACGGGATGTCAGCGTATCGAGCGCGCGTTCTTTCTGCTCGATCGCATCCTCCTGCTGCTCGATGGTGGTTTCCTGTCCCGTGATTGTCTCGCGCAGAAAATACTGCGTGATCATAAAGATCGACAGCACGAAGGTCAGGACCAGCAGCATGGCGGTCATGGCATCGACGAAGCCTGGCCAGATCGCTCCGCCGAGGCCGTCCTGTGAGCGGCGACGCAGGGCCATTAGCGGCGCGCCCCGAAGCGTAAGTTAAGGCGGCCACGCATCGCGTGCGCAGCAGCGGCGGGTATGTTGACCATCCTCATCCGCCCAACTCGCCGCGTGCCGCCGCCTCGATCACGCGGCCCAGATGCTGAATTTCGCCGCGCAGGGCGGCGGTGGATTCGGCACGGCCCGCCGTCAGTTCTTCGACCAGACGCAGCATGTGATTGTCGATGCTTTGAATGCGGGTACGGGTCGCCTCGTCCATGCCGCCGATGACGCCCTTGTTACGCTCGGTCGCCTCAAGCAGTGCGAGGCGCAGGGCATCCTGCGAGCCGGACAGGTGCATCGACGCGGATTTGCCCGTTTCGTAATGCTGGGTGACAGCGGCAAGCTGGGCCGCTGTGCCCTCCATCAGCGCATGGGTTTGCGCGGCGCGTTCGTAATCCTCGTTCATCAGCGCCGCAAGGTCTTCCATCGCCTCGGCAGTGCGGGCAATCGAGCCGGAGATATGTTCCGGCCCGCTTTCGCCGCGTGCGACATGGGTGATCTGTGACAGCGCCTCTTCCAGCTCGCGGTAAAAGCGGTTCTGCGCATGCCCCGCCATAATCTCCAGAAAGCCGACGATCAGCGAACCGGCAAGCCCGAGCAGGGACGACGCGAAGGCCGTGCCCAGCCCCTCCAGCTGATCCCCCAGATTGTCGATCAGGCGCGAAAACGTGCTCGCGCCGCTTTCATCCGCGCCGGGGGCAAGATCCTGAACCGTCGCAACGATGGCCGGAACCGTGATCGACAGGCCCCAGAATGTGCCGAGCAGGCCGAGAAAAATCAGCAGGTTGGCGGCATAGCGCGCAATGTCCCGCGCCTCGTCCAACCGTGTGGCAATCGAATCGAGAATCGCACGGACGGTCGTCGCGCTGAGACTGCGCCGACTTTCGCGGTCCCGTAGCATACCGGCCATCGATGCAACCAGTTTCGGCGGCTCGATCGTCTCCAAGCCGGGACGCTCGGCAATAAACGCCTCGATCCAGTCAACGCAGCGGTTCAGGCGGCTGACCTGCCAGAACGTATAGGCAATGCCGACAACAAGCACGAACAGGATCAACCCGTTCAGCCACGGGTTCGCCGTGAAAACCGTGCGGATCGACTGGAACAGCATAAAGCCGACAACCGCGACGATCAGCAAAAAGCCAAGCATAAACACAGCAGTACGCGACGGGCGCGTTACGCTGACCGTATGCCGGAAATGGCCGCCCATCCGTTCAGTCATCTCGGTCTTATCCTTCATTGCCGATCAGGGACGCAGCCCTTTTTTATCAGCGCCGATCATACAAGGGGACTCTGACGCGCCTGCTCACGGTTATGTGAGGCCAAAAGACGGCAGAAAGTTGGTGCAGCGGTATGTTCTTTTGTTGCGGAGCCGCCCGCCGGTGATGCACGTTTGTTACGCAAATCCGGGTTGGGGGACCGCGGATAGACGGGGGATCGATGCGCCAGATTATCTATGCCAGCAGTTGCGAACACGAAATGACCCCCGAGGGCTTGGATCTGATTGCAATACAGGCCCACAGAAATAACCCCAAAGATGACATCACCGGCATGCTGTTATACGGCGACCATCTGTTCTTTCAGGTTCTGGAGGGACCCGATGAGCAAATGACACAGATGATGGAAAAAATCTGGAGCGACCCGCGCCATCAGGGGATAACCGAGTTTAAGAACGCTCCGGTCACGGGCCGCTGCTTTCCCGACTGGTCGATGGGCTGTTACCATCCGGATGCCACCGGCGACCGCGCGGGCAGTTGGCGCATCACCGATATCGAGAGTATCACCGCACGCATGCCCGAAACCATCACGCCGGATGTGATGGTGCTGATCCGCACGTTTTTTCAGAGCATCACACGGAAATAATCCGGCGCACCCCGATGACGGGGTGATTTTTGGAGGATTTTGCGGGTTTTGGCCGTGCCCTGAAGAGTTTTGCGCCTGTTTTGCAGAGTTTTCCCTGCGCGTTTCAGAGTTTTACCCGAGAATCTAAGACTTTTCCCTCGTCCAGCGGGATGCGGCCTCGCCGTCGGATTCGCGCGCATCGACCCAACGCGCGCCCTCCGCCGTGGCCTCTTTTTTCCAGAACGGCGCACGGGTTTTGAGGAAATCCATCAGAAATTCCGCCGCCTCAAACGCCGCCGCACGGTGCGGAGAAGCCGTCGCCACAAAGACAATCCGCGCACCGGGGGCCAAAGGACCGACGCGGTGAATGATCGTAACCCCCTGTAAAGGCCAACGATTTCTGGCCTCACGCTCGATTTCCTCAAGGGCTTTTTCGGTCATGCCGGGATAATGTTCGAGCGTCATTTCCGACACATCGCCCCCGCGCACAAGGCCGGTAAAGCTGACCATCGCGCCGATGTCATCCCGTCCGGCGCACAGCGCGTCAAGCTCGGTCGTCGGGTCGAAGTCATTTTCCTGAACACGAACAGTCACTTAACCACCCGTCACTGGCGGAAACAACGCAATCTCCCGCGCGCCTGCAATCGGCGCATCAAAGTCCGCCTGCTCCTGATCTATCGCGACGCGGATCGCGGCGGTCTCGGCGAAGGCATGATCATAGCGCGGCTCGCGGGTCTTAAGCCAGTCGACTAATTGCCTAACAGTTTCAATGCCTTCAGGGGGAGAAACATCCTCCGAACCGACCCCGATCCGCTCGCGGAGCCACGCGAAATACAACAGTTTCATGGTCACTTACCCCGATTACCTGACACCAGTTTAAAGCACCCCGCGCCAAAGGGAAATCACCGGCTTTGCAACACCGGACTCAGCCGCTATTTTCCCGCCATGACCATAGAACCCGTCGCCCTGACCGCCGCGCTCATCCGCTGTCCCTCCGTTACCCCAGCCGATGGCGGGGCGATTCCGATGTTGCAAAAAACGCTGGAAAATTCGGGGTTTACTTGCAATCGACCCGACCGTAGCGGCATCCTAAACCTGCACGCCCGGTTCGGAACCAGCGGCCCCGTCTTCGGTTTCAACGGCCACACAGATGTCGTCCCAACAGGTGAAGGGTGGTCTGACGATCCGTTCTCGGCGACCCTGCGCGATGGCAAAATTTGGGGGCGCGGCGCAGCGGATATGAAATCAGGAGTTGCTGCTTTTGTTGCTGCGGCTACAGATTTTGTTGATGAAAACAAAGCGTTCGATGGCTCTATCGTCTTGATGATTACGGGCGACGAAGAAGCAGATGCAACCGACGGGACAGTCGCCATTCTCGATTGGATGCGCGAAGCGGGCGAGACCGTCGATGCCTGTCTAGTCGGCGAACCGACCTGCCCCGAAAAAATGGGCGACATGATGAAAATCGGACGGCGGGGGTCGCTTACGATTTACCTCACCGCAGAGGGGGTTCAGGGTCACAGCGCCTATCCCCACCGTGCCAAAAACCCGCTGCCGCCACTGCTTAGCCTATTGAATAGACTGGCAAACTGGGAACTCGATACCGGGACCGATCACTTTGACCCATCCACGCTGGCCATCAACACAGTCGATGTCGGAAACCCCGCAACCAACGTCATTCCCGAACGCGCTACGGCTACGGTGAACATCCGTTTCAACGATACCCATTCGGGCGCCGCGCTGATTGAGACGATACGCGGCTGGATGGATGAAACCGCCAAGGGAACAGGCGTCACCCTCTCCATGAAAACCAAGATTAGCGGTGAGAGTTTTATTACCGAACCCGGCCCACTGAGCGACGCTGTGGCCGCTGCGGTAGAAGCGGAAACCGGCGTAAAACCTGAGCTTTCAACGACTGGGGGGACGTCTGACGCACGATTTATGCGCGCGATTTGCCCCGTGGTCGAGTTCGGCCTGGTTGGGAAAACCCTCCACAAAGTCGATGAGCATGTGGAGGTCGCCGATATCGAAACACTCACGCGCATCTATCGGCGGATTTTAGAGAGCTGGTTTGAGCAGCAGAAACCAGCCTAACCCATGATAAGTCAGGTAAAATCGCGCTTTCCAAAGCCT
>CALGNW010000112.1 GCA_937958345.1 uncultured Neomegalonema sp.
ATGAGCGCCAACGAACTCTCAAAAACGGCGGTTTCAGCCCTGAAAGCCATGCTGGGAAAGCCCGTTTCCGCAATTTACGGCCACGAGGTTCACGCCGAACCTCTGCGTTCCAGTGCATCATTGCCAAAGGGCGCGATCTGGCTGGGTACGGGCACGGATTTCATCACCTTTGAAACGATCCATAAAACCTCAAAGGGCGATCAGGATTATCACCTGCTCGACATAAAACGCGGAGATATGCCGCTTGATCTGCCATTCAACGTGCGTTCCGGCGCAATCGGCCCGTGCTCTTTGATTGAGCTGTCGATGCCGGGTGTTGAACTGCAAAGCATCGACATCGTGCAGATGACCGCCGAGCTGGATGACGTCGTGGTCTATGACCACTCGCTGACCTTCCGTTTCGACGATGACAGCGCGATCACCCTCGGAACCGAACACGATTCTATTCTGGCCGCGCTGATTGTCCGCAAGGGCGAGGCGCAGTCGAACGACCCCGAATTCGAGAAACTCGAAACCCGAATGACCCTGAAATAAGTACTTTAATTCTAAGGACTATCGACAATGGCAACAGTTATCCGTCTGGCCCGTGGTGGCTCTAAAAAGCGTCCCTTTTATCGCATCGTTGTGGCCGACAGCCGCATGGCGCGTGACGGCCGCTTTATCGAGAAAGTGGGCACGTACAACCCTCTGCTCGCGAAAGACAACGAAGAGCGCGTGAAGATGGACGTCGAGCGCATCAAAGAGTGGATGAGCAAGGGTGCAAAGCCAACCGACCGCATCTGCCGTTTCCTCGAAGCTGCTGGCGAGATGGAAAAGAAAACCCGCAATAACCCGAACAAAGCAAAGCCCGGCAAAAAGGCTGAAGAGCGCGTTCAGGAAAAAGCTGACAAGGCTCAGGCTCTTAAGGACGCTGAAGAAGAAGCGAAAAATGCACCGGCGGAAGAGGCCGCAGCAGAGCCTGCAGCCGAAGAAGCTGCAAGCTAGCACGCAGGAGGCCGCGGATCATGGCGAAGCAATTTGGCGTCCCGTTGGGCGAACCCGTTGCTTCGCCTAACGCCCGGCTTCCCTGCGGGCGCCCCCTGACAGGGCGCTATTGCCATCTTGAAAAACTGGACCGCGCGGCTCACGGCGCAGCCCTTTGGGATTGCGCCGCTGCCGAACCGGCGGACCGCTGGGCTTACCTTGGTGCGGTCGGGCCGTTCGGGCGTGGCGACGAGGCGGCTT
This sequence comes from uncultured Neomegalonema sp., assembly GCA_937958345.1. Classification (GTDB taxonomy): domain Bacteria; phylum Pseudomonadota; class Alphaproteobacteria; order Rhodobacterales; family Rhodobacteraceae; genus JAHDDY01. Next base: position 1,225 of record CALGNW010000112.1, read on the forward strand.
TTGACGACCTTGTTGCCGGTCACGCGGCCAGTTTAGATCCGTTTTTCTATGCGGTTCTGCCGAGTGGGGGGCAAGCACAGGGCTGGATGTCGCTCATGCGCCCCGATATTCCGAACGGCGTGATCGAAACGGGATGGATTTGGTTTTCGTCCGGCCTGGGCGGAACGCGAGCTGCGACCGAAGCGATGTATCTGGTGATGCAGTATGCCTTTGAAGATCTCGGGATGCGCCGCTACGAGTGGAAGTGCAATGCGCTGAATAAACCCTCGTGCAGCGCAGCGGAACGACTGGGCTTTTCCTTTGAAGGTATATTTCGACAGCATCAGATCTCGCGTGGATTGAACCGCGATACTGCGTGGTTTTCGATTCTTGACCGCGAATGGCCGCATGTGAAATCGGCCTTTGAAATGTGGCTTGAACCGAAAAACTTTGACAGTGATGGACGCCAGATAAGACGACTACAGGAATTCCGGGAATGATTGATCGCGTATGTGTAGGCGCCATTGCCGGCGCGTTCGGTGTGCGTGGCGAGGCAAAGCTTAAATGCTTTACCGGCGATCCCGCCGCGATTGGCGAATATGGCCCGCTTGCTACCGAGGACGGCAAACGACTGTTTACGGCCAAGCTGACCCGCCAGATCAAGGGCGGGTATGCTGCGCGTCTTACCGGTGTTGAAACCCGGGAAGAGGCCGAGGCGCTGAAAGGAACACGCCTTTATGCCGACCGCTCGGCGATGCCAGAGCCGGATGAAGAAGAGTTCTACTACGCCGATTTGTTAGGTCTGCGGATCGAGGCGACGGATGGCACAGTTCTCGGAAAGATCAAGGCAATTCAGGACTTCGGTGCTGGCGATGTGATCGAGTATTTGCCCGAAGGCGGCGGCGAGTCGCTCTACCTTGCTTTCACCCGCGATGTTGTTCCGACCGTTGATGTAACGGGTGGCCGTATCGTGGCGCAGCCTCCGGAAGAAGTCGAAGAAGATCGGGAATGACCGGTTTTGATCTCGACCGGGCAAAGGGCATGTTGCTGGGGTTGGCGGTCGGTGATGCGCTGGGCATTACTTTGCAATCTGCCGCGCGTGACAGCCTCCCGCCCGTAGCGGATATGGTCGGTGGGGGGCCGTTTAAACTGGAGGCTGGCCAATGGACCGATTGCACCTCGATGGCACTATGCCTTGGCGAAAGCCTGCTGCATTGCGAGGGCTGGAGAGCTGACGATTGTGCCCGCCGTTTTGTACGCTGGCGCGACGAGGGGCATCTGTCCGTCACCGGAACATGTTTCCACATCGGAAAAACGGTTGATGCGGCGCTCAGCCGTTTCGTCCGCGACGGCGACCCCTACGCAGGCGACACCAATCCGCGCAGTGCGGGGAACGGCGGCATCATGCGCCTTACCCCCGCAGTCATTGCCCATCACCGCGACGCGATGGCGGCGGTCGATGTGTCGGTTCTCCAAAGCCAGATCACCCATGCCGCGGATGAGTGCGACGACTTTGCGTTTGCGCTTTCGGGGTTCTTGCACAGCGGGCGGTTGCAGGACGCTCTGCATCGCCTGCCGGCTGACACACCGCGCGATAAGGTGAAGTCGGGCGGATATGTCCGCGACAGCTATGAGGCCGCCTTCTGGTCTTTTGAAAACACCGCTTCGTTCCGGGATTGTCTCGTTCTTGCGGCAAGCCTCGGCGGCGATTCCGGTACAGTTGCGTCGATTGCGGGGCAGATTGCGGGCCGGATATATGGCATAGAGGGTATTCCGGCGGACTGGCTTGCGACGCTGGCATGGCGTGAACGGATCGAGGCGATGGCTGCCGATCTATTTGCGTTGGGATCATAACGGAGAATCCGATGAAATTGACGTTAGATATCGATTGCACCCCCCAAGAAGCCCGCACATTTCTGGGCCTGCCGGATGTTGAGGCGCTGAACACGCTGATCGTCGAGGAAATAACGGCCCGTGCCAAGGACCGGATGGACACGCTCGCGGATCCCGAGCAATTCGTGGCGCAGATGATGAGCATGGGCGGGAAAAGCATGGAAACTGTTCAGGCGATGATGGCTGCGGCGATGAGCGGGAAAAAGTGACAAAACCAACGCGATCTCATGGTCTGCGCCAGATTAAGCCCTCGGCTCAACCGCGCACGCTGATGGACGAATCAGGGGCAAAGTCCGACCCGACATGGCGTGCCAAAGTCTTAACGCTGTATCCCGAGATGTTTCCGGGACCTCTGGGTGTGTCGCTGATCGGGAAAGCGCGCGAAAAACGGATTTGGACGCTGGAAACGCTGGACATCCGTAGCTTTGCGACGGATAAGCACCGCTCTGTCGATGATACCCCGGCAGGCGGCGGACCCGGTATGGTTCTCAGGCCTGATGTGGTTGCGGCAGCGATAGATGCTTCACTTGCAAAAGTGCCCAAGGATCGGGCGCGGTGGCCGGTGTTGTGTTTTTCGGCGCGTGGACGGCCTATTACCCAAAAGCGGGTGGCAGAGTTGTCCAAGTGCGAGGGTGTCACGCTGTTATGCGGACGCTTTGAAGGCATCGACCAGCGGGTCCTCGAGGCTCGGGACGTCGAAGAGATCAGCGTCGGTGACGCGGTGCTTACGGGGGGAGAAATCCCCGCAATGGTGCTGATCGATGCGGTGGTGAGGCTGTTGCCCGGTGTGCTTGGTGCGCTGGAATCAACGGTCGATGAAAGTTTTTCTGCGGGGCTGCTGGAGCATCCTCAATATACACGACCCCCGGAATGGGAGGGTCGCGCGATACCGGAGGTTCTCCTCTCCGGCCATCACGCGAATGTCGCCAAATGGCGGCGCTCTCAGTCCGAGGCTACGACGAAAGAACGGCGTCCCGATCTCTGGCGGGCCTTCCTTGATACCAAGGAATAGCACCCGGCACGGAGGAGCAGAGCACTCGGACCCGAAAACCCGTCCAGCAAAAGCTGGCTGACGATAAGGAGCGTTCCGATGAACGTGATTGAACAACTCGAAGAAGAACAGCGCGCCGAGCTGGCCGCAAAGCGCCCGATCCCTGATTTCAAACCCGGCGACACGCTCAAGGTCAGCGTTTTTGTCCGCGAGGGCGAGCGCGTCCGCACGCAGGCTTATGAAGGCGTCTGCATCGCCCGTTCCGGCGGCGAAACTCTGAACGGCGGTTTTACCGTCCGCAAAATTTCCTACGGCGAAGGTGTGGAGCGTGTGTTCCCGCTGTACAGCCCGTCTATCGAAAAAATCGAAGTGATCCGCCGCGGTAAAGTCCGCCGCGCCAAGCTGTACTACCTGCGTGATCGTCGTGGTAAGTCGGCGCGTATTGCCGAGAAAACCAACTACCGTCCGCGGAAGGCGAAAGCCTGATCGCATCGACTTCGGTCGTAACGGTAAACAAGCGCGGCAGAGCAATCTGCCGCGTTTTTTTGACAGTGATTCGGCGACGCAGCCGGTCTAATCAATTTTAAGTTGTCAGATACTATATTTTATAAATCTAAAGGTGCGCAAACCGTTGCAGGTTTGCGACCGAGTCCCGAATTCGACGTGACTCTAGCTATAGTTACCGCCTGGTGAGGCTGGAACAGGTCTTTTTCTCCTGTGTACGAAATGCGTAAAGGCCGCACACATCGCGCTGTCCGGCGAGCGGAACGGTCCTCTGGAGGAGACCACTATGAAAAGTTCAAAGTCACTCATCATCGCTGCGACTCTCGCTGCGGCCCCATCGGTTTCTAACGCGGGCGGCTTCGATCTGACCGGTCAGCCGATCGACATTATTTTTGAAGAGGGCAACTACATCGAGGGCCGGGTCGGCATCGTGGTTCCCGACGTTAAGGGCGATAATCCCGTTTTTGGCGCGTTCGGCAACACAGCCGAAAAAACGCCGTTCTTCGCCGGAGGCGTGAAGGCCGATTTCAGTGACCGGATTTCCGGCGCTCTGATCATCGACACGCCATTCTTGCGCGAGTCGCAATACGATGCCGGCCTGTTCGTTGGCACGGCTGCCGAGGTTGAGGCCAAAACCCTGACAGCCGTCGCGCGCTTTAAGGTCAGCGATAACTTCAGCGTTTACGGCGGTCCGCGCTTCCAGTCTGCCAGCGTTGACCTGCAGGGCCCCACCCGCGACGTAAACCCGACCAGCCCCAACTTTGGGGCGTTAACGCCAGCGCCGATTTATCAGATCGACGTTGAGGACGAGGGCATCGGATTTGTTGTTGGTGCAGCGGCGGAAATTCCCGCCTATAAGGCCCGCCTCGCGGTGACGTATAACTCTGAAATCACGCATAAATTTGACTCGGAAGAAATCTTTCTGACGCCGGTCGGCCTTGCGACGGTTCCCGGAAGCTTCGAGATTCATACGCCTCAGTCGGTCAACATTGATTTGCAAGCGCCGCTTTCGACCTCGACGCTGCTCAAGGCATCGGTTCGCTGGGCAAACTGGGAGGGTGTTGACTTTGCTCCTCCGGGCTTCGCTGCACCGCCGCCGAACGGTTTCGGACGTCCGGTTGTCGAATACACGGAGGACGTTTTCACGTACCGCCTTACCGTTGCCCAGCGTTTGAACGAAAATTTCGCAGCCTTTGTCACCGGCAGTTATGAGGCAGACGGAGGCGAGTCAATTAGTCTGTTTAAGACCGTTGATGGTGGCATCAGCCTTGGCGGCGGCTTCAACTATCAGGATGAGAGCGGGTTCAACATCACCCTGGGCGGCGAATATCGCTGGCTGAACGGCATCGACGGACCGCAAGCACCCGGCGCGCCCGACTCGACCTTTGACGATCCAACCGCTTTCGCGGCGTCGATGAAAGTGGGCTACCGGTTCTAACGACTTGAGGCTAGGTTCCTGACATGGAATTGGCTGATATAGATGCGATGCGCGGCAGGATCATCCTGCCGCGTTATTTGTTCCCGGCCTCCGAAATGCGCGTTCTCGAATGCAGTGATATGGCCGAAATTGTCGATTGGTCGCCTCCGGCGATCCTGACGCGGCAGGGCGAGTTCCTGTTCATTCCCGCCGAACAACAGGACGCTCTGCAAGCGTTTGCGCGTGAACAGAGTATTCCGGTGACGCGCCGATATGATGTCTGGTCTGATCTGCTCGATCCGTTTTTGGATACGGAATTTTCCGAAGAGGCGGCAATGGCCACCCAAGTCAGACTGCGGGAGCGCGGGCAGCTGACGGATACCGAAATTGCCGGAATACGCAAAACCGTCGGGACCAGAATGCTCGCTCTTACAGCGCAGACGTGGGAGTGGCAAAGCTATGGCCTGTATGATGCGCTTACTGCCATGAAGCCGTGGACGTCGTTGCGGCGGAACCGCTGGTTGGAATTCTACGCGGGTGCCATGGAAATCGCCCGTCGGGGCGGCGTGAAGTAGAGCGCATCCCGAAGAAGGCCGCGCCCCGCATCCCGATGTGGCATCTTCCGGTGCGCGCCGCCTTGCGCCGTTTGCCGACTGGATCAAAGGCATTTGTCCGGCGCTGCATCCGAAAATCAGGCTGGGGCCAACAGGGCAGTCTTCTGAGCGGACTTCACATCTGCGTCAGGGCGTGGCCTCTACGCACCACTTTTATCAGCTGCCCCATGTCCGCACCGGGCCAGTATCGAAGTGAACAAAGTTGGATCTCGTGTAAACCCCGACGCCGCCGCCGCCGATATGTTTGCCGGCGCGTTGCAGCAGGTCGACGTTGACGCCCTCCATACGCAAATCAGCTGCCATCCCTTTGAGATGATATGATTTTTTAGCGACACCGCTGCTGTTTTTGCGCAGCATGTCGTTGGTGCGCTGTGACCGGAAACCCGAGATTACCGAAAATGGCCGGTCATGGCCGATCAGGGTTTGCGCCGCGGAAAGAATGTCAATCAGACGCGGGTCCATTTGCCGGGACTCATCGGCGCGCACATCGCGCATAATCCGGTTAAGATCTTGCATTACTTCTGGGACATAACGCCCCCGAACGTAGTATATAGCGTCAAGGCGCTCGTCTGTACGCGGGCTATAGATGTTGATCCGGCGCAGCGTATCAGGGGCTGCGGCCCATACTCGGTTCGGCAATACTGCCGCCGTTACGGCGAATGACATGGCTCCGGCAAGTGCCGCGCGCCGCGACAGACCGGAGTGGAGAGTATCATTGCTGGACACGGTTAAAATTCCTGGTTGTGAGACCCCTCGCGGCTTGTTTGCGTCGCTGGCGACGCGCTGTACCGCTGTTGGATCGGAGTATGCTGTGAAAGCCTCAAAGACAGATTTATTGTACCGTTTAAAATTGATCCGGCTCGGCGGTGCCTTCGGACTCGCCGCGATTGTCTGCGGTGTTTCCGCAGTTGAAGCCCGTGAAATCGAGGAAGAGCCGCGCCCGGTCGCGGCGGAGCATCCGCGCGCAGCCGAAGCTATTAACCAGTTTTATCTCGAACGCGGCCTGCAACCGTTCTGGCTTGGCCGGACAGATGGTATTCGCAATGTCGATTATCTGCTGGGCGCTTTGGGTAATGCCGCTTCGCACGGGTTGTCTCCGGAACGCTACGGTTACGATACGCTGTCAACCGATGTCGCGTTGCTCAATCCCGACAGTAACTTTGACGAGACGGCGCGCGTCGAACGTGCGCTCTCGGCGGCTTTTCTGCTTTATCTCGATGATCTGAGGGCAGGCGTTGCCGATCCCGAGGCCTTGAATCTCAAGGTGCATGTCGATCCTTCCCGTCCTGACCCGCTGCGCATGCTGCGCGAAACGGCTCAGATCAACAACGTGCCGGAAGTTTTGGAACAGATCGTTCCGACCGACCCGCGTTATCGCCAGTTGCGCGACGCCTTGAGCCGATTGATGAGTCAGTCGGCGCTAGGCGGTTGGGGCCCGACGGTTCCGGGGCGAGGCTTGAAGTTCGGCGAAACTTCGGTTGCGGCTGATACACTGCGCCGCCGCCTGATTGCGATGGGCGACCTTTCGCCCGAACCGGAATTGATGAGCAGTGATGCCTCGGCGGTATCGACCTACGACGATCGCATGCGCGAGGCGGTTATCAAATTTCAGGACCGCCACGGCCTGACGGCTGACGGCATTGTCGGACCGGCTACGTTGCGCGCGCTGAACCAGCCGGTAACGCGCCGCATTGCTCAGGCGATGCTTAATCTCGAACGTATGCGCTGGCGTGCGAACCAGCGCCTTGGTCGCCGGATCGAGGTGAACCAGGCCGCTTTCCGGATGACGGTATTTGATGACGCGGACCTGCCGGTTCACGAATCCCGGGTTGTCGTCGGCAAGTCTGAACGCCGCCTGCAAACACCGGAATTTTCGCGCAAGATGAGCTACATGGTGCTCAATCCGCGATGGAATGTTCCGCGTAGCATTGTATCGCGCGAGTTTCTGCCCGCCGCGAAGGCCGATCCGACGTTTTTCGAACGTCAGAATATGGACCTCTACCGTCGCGGCAAAATCATCGACGCGACAAAGGATGTGAACTGGGACCAGATGACACCCGAGATTTTCGGGGCGCATTTCGGTGTTATTCAAAAGCCGGGCCCGGGAAACGCGCTTGGCAACGTGAAGTTCATGTTTCCCAACGGTCACAACATCTATCTGCATGATACCCCGTCCAAGCACCTGTTCTCTCAGGAAATGCGCGCACATTCCCACGGCTGTGTGCGGGTCGAACGACCCTTTGCGCTGGCGTGGCTGTTATTGTCCGAACAATCGGATGATCCGGGCGTGATGATTGAAAATATTCTCGCGACCGGCGACGAAACCGAAGTCCCGCTGGAACGTCCGATTCCGATTCATCTGATCTATCTGACATCGTGGGTGGATCACACGGGTACTCTGCATTTCCGCGAGGATGTCTATGGCCGCGATGAGGCGCTGGCCCGTGCGCTTCACGCCGATGTTCAGGAACGTTTGACCAGCGGCCTTTGAAGCAAGGCACTATGATACGCCTTCCGGTCGGAGTATTCCTGTCACAGTCCGCGTCCTCGCAACTGTTGGAAACACGTTATGCCGAACCTGACCGTCGAAGCCCTTGCCAAGGCTCTTGCCGCTTCTTTCGAAGGTGACGGTTCAGTCGTTGTATCCAGACCGGTTCATCCGGGCGATGCCGGGGCCGAGGGCACGATTGCGGTGGCGACGTCGCCGGAATTTGTGGCCCAGCTGGAGGGCGCTCATGTTGCTTTGCTGGCCGAGGGCGCAGATTGGCGCGCGTACGGTCTAAAAGCTGCAATTTTTGTTGGCCGACCGCGATATGCTTTGTCAGGGGTGACGACGGTTTTCACACCGGAAATCAGTCTCGAGTCGGGCGTCCATCCCACCGCGTTTGTTGATCCGGCTGCAACGTTAGGCGAGGGCGCAGCGATCGGGCCTTTTGTTTATATCGGCGCGGGCGCATCTGTCGGCGCGAAGGCACGTATTCTCTCCCATGTATCGGTTGGCGCTGATGCCGTGGTCGGTGATGATGCACTTATCCATGCTGGCGTTCGTATCGCCGAGCGAGTCACCATCGGCGACCGGGCTATTATCCATCAGAACGCGGTTATCGGCGCTGACGGATTCTCGTTTGTCACGCCGCAAATGGGGGCGGTCGAAGCCGCGAAGGCCGGCGCCGGTTCGCACTCGGGAACACAAAACACATCGTTGGCGCGCATTCACTCTCTTGGGGCGGTGACCCTCGGCGATGACGTTGAGATCGGCGCGGGTACGACGATTGATCGCGGTACACTGACCGATACCCGTGTCGGAGACGGCACGAAACTCGATAATCAGGTGCAGATCGGACATAACGTGCAGATCGGGCGGACCTGTATGCTGTGTGCTCAGGTCGGGGTCGCCGGCAGCGCGGTAATCGGGGATCGCGTGGTGCTGGGCGGCAAGGTCGGTGTTGCCGACCATATCAAAATCGGCTCTGACGTTTTGGTTGGGGCGGCCTCGGCGGTGGCGACGAACATAGCCCCGCGCAACATTATGATGGGCGTTCCTGCGGTAAAGCGCGACGAGGCCCTGCGTGGCATCATGGCCCAGCGACGCCTCCCCCGTCTGTTCGACACGGTGGATGCACTAAAGAAGAGGCTTTCGGCACTGGACGGGGGCCGCTAAGACAGACCGGCAACCGGAGAAGACGGACATGAGCGACACGACACTCGATAAAGTGCGGACCATCATCGCTGAACAGGCCATGATTGATGTCGCCGAGGTTAAGCCCGAATCGACACTGTCAGATTTGGGGGTGGATTCTCTCGGGCTGGTCGAAATCGTCTTTGCGATTGAAGAAGAGTTTGACGTCACAGTGCCCTTCAACGCCAATGACCCGAGCGCATCCGAGTTTGATATTTCATCAGTTCAAGCCGCCGTAGACGGCGTTGAAAAGCTGCGCGCCGATCAGGCATGAGTGTGCGCCGGATCGTTGTTACAGGACAGGGCGTTGTTTCGGCTCTCGGCCTGACTGCGGACGCTCATATCGAGGCATTGCGCAACGGAGTTTGCGGGATTAGCCCGATTGAATTGATCCCCACCGATAACCTCACCATCGGCATCGCTGCCGAAGCAAAAACCTTCAGGGCCGAAGATTATTTCGGACGCAGCGAGATTGCCTTGCGGGATCGGGTGACCCAGATGGCTACGGTGGCCGCGAAAGAGGCGATTGCGCAATCCGGCATCGTATTCGAGGGAGTGTTGGGCGAGCGTACCGCCACGATTCTCGGCACATCCATGGGCGGTCAGCATACGCAGGACGATAACTACCGGCTTGTTTACGGTGAGGGAAAAACGCGGGTTCACCCGTTTCTTGTGCCGCGTCTGATGGCGAATGCTCCGGTGTCCTGGGTCAGCATGGACCATGGCCTCCGGGGGCCAGCCTATTCGATTTCCACGGCCTGCGCGTCCTCAAACCATGCCATCGGCCAGGCTTTTCATCTCATACGCTCTGGAGGGGCGGATGCCGCTGTGACCGGCGGCGCGGAAAGCGGTCTGACATGGGGCGTTCTCAAAGGATGGGAGGGCTTGCGCGTCATGTCGAAGACGGCTTGCCGCCCGTTCTCGAAAACCCGCGATGGCATGGTACAGGGCGAGGGCGCTGCAATCCTTGTGCTTGAAGAGCTGGAAATGGCCAAAGCGCGCGGCGCAAATATTCTGGGCGAAATCGTTGGTTTCGGAAGCAGTGCCGATGCCGGCGACATCGTTCAGCCGTCACTTGAAGGCGCAACGCGGGCCATGCGTTCGGCTCTCTCGGACGGGGGGGTGAATCCCACAGAGGTTGCTTATGTGAATGCTCATGGTACGGCGACCGCGATGAATGATCGTACTGAATGTGCGGCGCTTCGGAATGTTTTTGGCGCGCATGCCGATGCGCTGGCGGTATCGTCGACCAAATCGGCCCACGGTCATTGCATCGGTGCGGCCGGTGCGCTCGAAATGGTCGCGACATTGTCGGCGTTACAAGGAATTCTGCCTCCGACAATCGGATATGAAGAACCGGATCCCGACTGCGATCTGAATGTCGTCCCCAACACCGCGCAGCAGCGCGCGGTCAGTGTTGCAATGTCGAATTCTTTTGCGTTCGGCGGATTGAATGCGGTTGTGGTCGTAAAACGCTGGCAAGGCTGACGCGGTATTTCCGGGCCTTTTAGAACGACTCGAACGCGGCGGTAAATCCGGCAAGCGAAATTGGAATTTGGACAGGCCGTTCCGGTCCGCCGAACACAACGATATAGGCCGTCGAACCTGCCTTCATATCGCCCAGCATTTTGGCAGAGATCGGGGCGCGAACGACGCAACCCTCGTCGATACACCGCTCGTAGGGTGCGGCTTTGGCGGGCGCCTCATCAACCTTCAGGCCCAGCCCTCCGGGTAAGTATACGCCCAACGGAACCACAATCTCTGCGAAAGCTTCGATGGGCTCTCCGTTCTCGCCAGCCAGTCCTTGGGGTTTAACGATGGTGAAAACAGCATCTGCGGATTGCTCGGAGCGGCGGTGCAACTGCGTCATGACGCAATCGGTTTCGGTGATGCAGCGGATCTCCCAATCGCCATACGTGGCGCGCAGCGTCGGGGCGGATGGTTGCGGGTCGTAGACAACCTCGGGTGCAGCCTCGGTTGAAAGGGGTTGAGTTTCCAGCGGCAGCGTTTGCTGCGCAAGTGCAGGTGTCGAAAGGACCGCACAAAGGGCGGCAAAACTGCGGGTCACGGCGATCTCCAACAAATGCGATTGGACCGGAAATATCATTTCCCGACCCAAGCGCAATGCATGATACCGCTCGTTACTGTCCGCCGAAGGCCGATTTGAGGCGCTGATGCGACGTCACCACAGGATTGCCGTGGCTTGCGCCCGGCAGCGGGTCGCCGAAAATATGAAGGACCTGACCCGACTGTCGGTGTGCCTGAGCCTCTGGTGCTGCATTGCCCGACTCCTGAACCAGCATGTCTAGTTGGCGCACCCTCGTATGCAGACGATCAACCGCTTGCGCGTATTTCCGCAGCTTGCTGCTGACAGCGCCCTGATCGATTCCGACAATCGAGACAGGCTCGCCCAGTGCGTTGCGGTTGTCGTCGCGCATCCGCTCGGTCAGCCAGTTAAAGATGGCCATCAGCATCCAGTCGACCCGCGTCAGAGTCATTGCTGCATCGGTATTGAGGCAGGCTTCGTCCGCGTGGTCTGTAGACGAATCGAGCAAGTCGATTGTCTCGTGCATCATGTGGCGTAGGACCCGCGCGTCGATACGTGGTGTGCCGGTCTGCGCGATCTGCATGTCGTCTTGCATTATGAAATCCCCCGATTTCTGTTCTGGGGATCACTCTACTGTAAGGCGCTTAATTAAGTCTGGTGGATGCGGAAAATTGTCGATGTTTTACAGCGTTTTATCTTCAGAATGTCGCGAGTCTGCGTTGCAGGCCCGGAAATCTGGCGAGCGTTTCCTGCAAGGCCGCACCCGAGCGCGACAGGCGTTGCGACAGCGTTGCCGGTCCCTCAAGTGACAGCAGAATCCGCGTCCGCAGAGCGTTCATATTCAGCGGCGTTGTCGGGATAAGATGAGCGTTTCCGGCCTTTTGGCACAGCGAGATCTTCAGATTGCTGACGGTGTCGGACAAGAGCAGCAGGGTCGGTCCGGTTCCGCCGTGGACGATCCGCTCCAGCGCCATCGCCTCTCCGCCCTCGTCCCACGGGCAGATGAAAAGTGTCGTTTTTTCAGGTAAAACCCGCGCGGAAGGCTCGCAAAACCCTGGAAAGGCTGATGCAAGCGAGGGAAAACTCCCGACATCCAGCTTGGATGACGTGTTGGTCAACAGCGTCAGCGCCCGCCGACGGCTTTCATCGGCATCGATGATGATGACGGGAGCATTTTGGGTTGCAGTCATACAGCTTACCTTTTTGACGGGTGCGGCATTGCCGCGCCTTTACACGGCAAAAGGTAAACAAGCGTGGTTAACGTTTTCTGAATTGAGCGCAGACCGAACTTTTGGCGGCAGGCATTTCAAAACAAAAAGCTTCTCGAGTTATCCCCCGATTCCTCCCGAGGAAACTGCCGGCCAATCGTTAAAAATACTTGCGATTGTGTTAAAATCCGGGCTAAAGATTGCGCCTGGTGGGGAGTTAAACGCTACATCTAGTGGGTCACTGCGATTTCAGCAAGAAATCGCGGGAACGCTGGGCTGGTGTCCTTACCCTGTACATTAAACAACAGTTTCCGGCGCTGTGCGGTTGCACAGGGTGGCCGGATTCGGGGAAAAACAGGCGCGCCGCCGGTGAAAGCAGGCTGGCGGAAGAGCAGCGCGCCGCCTTGAGGGAGTGACATCAATGAAAATCGAGCGTTTCGAAACATCTGCAAAGGCTGATGCCTATGACGGCATTCCTTTCAAGCTGACCGTCAGCGAAATTCGTAATCCCGACGGTTCGATTGTGTTTCACCTCGATAATGTTGAGGCGCCCGAACAATGGTCGCAGGTTGCCTGCGACGTGCTGGCCCAGAAGTATTTCCGCAAGGCGGGCGTTCCGGCCAAGCTCAAGCGCGTCAAAGAAACCGGCGTGCCCCAATGGCTGTGGCGGTCCGAGGCGGATACGAAAGCCCTCGCGAAATTGCCTGAAGACGAGCGCATGGGCGGCGAGACCACGGCGAAGCAGGTTTTCGATCGTCTTGCCGGTACATGGACCTATTGGGGCTGGAAGGGCGGTTATTTCACCGCCGAGGCCGACGCGAAGGCTTATTTCGACGAAATGCGCAAAATGCTGGCGCTGCAAAAATCCGCGCCGAACTCGCCGCAATGGTTCAACACCGGATTGCACTGGGCTTACGGCATCGACGGTCCCTCGCAGGGCCACCACTATGTCGATTACAAATCCGGCAAAATGACCCGCGCGGCTTCCAGTTATGAACACCCGCAGCCGCATGCCTGTTTCATTCAGTCGGTCACCGATGATCTGGTGAACGAGGGCGGCATTATGGACCTGTGGGTGCGCGAGGCGCGCCTCTTCAAATACGGGTCGGGCACGGGCACGAACTTTTCGTCCATTCGCGGTGACGGCGAACCGCTGTCCGGCGGCGGGCGCTCGTCCGGCCTGATGAGCTTTCTGAAGATCGGCGACCGCGCGGCGGGCGCGATCAAATCGGGCGGCACAACGCGCCGTGCGGCGAAGATGGTTATCGTTGATGCCGACCACCCCGACATTGAAACCTTTGTCGACTGGAAAGTCATCGAGGAGCAAAAGGTCGCCTCGCTGGTCGCAGGGTCCAAACTGCATGAACAGCACCTCAATGCGGTGATGCAGGCGGTCAAGCTGTGGGACGGCAGCGAAGACGACGCCTACGATCCCAAAAAGAACGACGCGCTCAAGCAGGTCATCAAATCGGCGCGCAAGGTTCACATTCCCGAAAACTACATCCAGCGTGTGCTGCAATATGCGCGTCAGGGCTACACGAATATCGAGTTCCCGACCTACGGTCTGGACTGGGATTCAGACGCCTATCTGTCGGTGGCGGGCCAGAACGCCAACAACTCGATCCGCGTCAAAGACGAATTCCTGACCGCTGTTCAGGAGGATCGCGACTGGGATCTGATTGGCCGGAAAAGCGGCAAGGTCCACCGCACGATTCAGGCAAAGGGTCTGTGGGACAAGGTGTGCCACGCGGCATGGTCCTGCGCCGATCCCGGCATCCAGTATCACGACACGGTCAATGACTGGCACACCTGCCAGTCCAGCGGCGAAATCCGCGGGTCGAACCCGTGTTCGGAATACATGTTCCTTGACGACACGGCCTGTAACCTTGCCTCGCTGAACCTGCTTGCGTTCCTCAAGGCGGATGGTCGCTTTGATCTGGCGGCCTACGAACATGCCGTGCGCCTCTGGACGGTGACGCTGGAAATCAGTGTGCTGATGGCGCAGTTCCCGTCCGAGGCGATTGCACAGGGCAGTTACGATTTCCGCACGCTCGGTCTGGGCTATGCCAATATCGGCGGCCTGCTGATGACCATGGGTCTGTCCTATGACAGCGACGAGGGCCGTGCGCTTTGCGGGGCGCTTTCGGCTGTCCTGACGGGCGTGTCTTATGCGACCTCGGCGGAAATGGCCGGAGAGCTTGGCCCGTTCCCGCGCTACGAGGAAAACGCCGACGACATGCTGCGTGTCATGCGCAACCACCGCCGCGCGGCAAAGGGTCAGACCTCGGGCTATGAAAAACTCCGCACTCCGCCGGTTCCGCTCGATCACGCCAACTGCCCCGATCAGCGTTTGGTCAAGGCGGCGGCAAAGGCGTGGGACCTTGCGGTCGAGCTGGGCGAAAAGCACGGCTATCGCAATGCGCAATCCTCTGTTGTTGCGCCGACCGGAACCATCGGTCTGGTGATGGATTGTGACACCACGGGGATCGAGCCTGATTTTGCCCTCGTGAAGTTCAAAAAACTCGCGGGCGGCGGATACTTCAAGATCATCAACCGGGCGGTTCCCGCCGCGCTGAAATCGCTGGGCTACGATTCCGCTCAGGCGGTCGAGATTGTCGATTACGCAGTGGGCCGCGGCACGTTGAAAGACGCCCCCGGCGTCGATCACGCGGCGCTCCGGGCCAAGGGCTTTGGCGATGCGCAGCTGACGGCAATCGAGTCGGGTCTGTCGGCGGCGTTCGACATCCGCTTTGCCTTTAACCAGTGGACGCTCGGCGAAGATTTCTGCATCAAAACCCTCGGCCTTGATCCGGCGGCGATGATTGATCCGAACTTTGATCTGCTGCGTGCCATCGGGTTTTCGAAAACCGAGGTCGAGGCGGCAAACCTTTATGCCTGCGGGACCATGACGCTGGAGGGTGCGCCGCACCTGACCGACGATCACCTGCCTGTCTTCGACTGTGCGAACCCGTGCGGTAAAATCGGCAAGCGGTATCTGGCATGGGACAGCCACATCAAAATGATGGCGGCGGCACAGCCGTTTATCTCGGGCGCGATTTCAAAAACGATCAACATGCCGAACGATGCGACCATCGAAGATTGTAGCGAAGCCTACATGATGTCGTGGCGTCTGGGCCTGAAGGCCAACGCGCTGTACCGTGACGGTTCGAAACTGTCCCAGCCGCTTTCGACCCAACTGCTGGGCGAAGACGAGGACGAGAGCGACCTTCAGGACGCCATCGGCGCGGACAAGCCCGCCGCGATGCGTGCCGAGGCACTGGCCGAGCGGATTGTCGAGAAAATCGTCTACCGCGACCGGACCACGCGCGAGCGTGAGAAAATGCCCCAGCGCCGCAAGGGCTATACGCAAAAGGCAATCGTCGGCGGTCACAAGGTCTATCTGCGGACCGGCGAATACGAAGATGGCCGTCTTGGCGAGATTTTCATCGACATGCACAAAGAGGGCGCAGCCTTCCGCGCGATGATGAACAACTTCGCCATCGCGGTGTCGCTGGCGCTGCAATACGGCGTGCCGCTGGACGAATTTGTCGAGGCGTTCACCTTCACCAAGTTCGAGCCTGCGGGCATCGTGCAGGGCAATGACTCGATCAAGAACGCGACCTCGATCCTCGATTATATCTTCCGCGAGCTGGCCGTCAGCTATTCGGACCGCGAGGATCTTGCCCATGTCGAAGCCACGGGCGTCAAATTCGACGAACTGGGCGAGGGCGAAAAAGAGGGTGCGTCCCCGAACTCGTCCAAGGCGCGAACCGCCAGCCCGGCGCTGGATATGGTCAAACAGCTCGCCTCGGTCGGCTATCTGCGCAAGCACCTGCCGAAAGAGTTCTCGGACTTTTCCGGCGAGCTTGCGGTTGAAAGCGTCAGCCCCTCGGCACAGGGCGCAAGCCCCGTCGCGGAACGCGCGGCAACCGCCACGGCCTCGGTCGGTGCGATGGTGCTCGACAAGGTGGCCGAGGCCCGCATGAAGGGCTTTGAAGGCGATGCTTGCGGCGAATGCGGAAACTTCACCCTCGTCCGCAACGGCGCCTGCCTGAAGTGCAACACCTGCGGCGGCACGAGCGGATGTAGCTGAGGATTTTATCTATTCTAGTCGCACTTTTTGTGCGGCTAGAATTTACGGACTGTAACAAAAACACGGAAAGGAACCTAATCGTGGATTACGAACCCCCTAAAGATAGGGGGGATTTGAGCGGCCACTCAATCCCCCCTCTCCAAGCATTTAAAACCAGCAAGAGGCTTCACGCTATGAAGACCAACGATAACATCGCTGATATGTGCACAAATGCACGCTCGTTTCGTGACGTCAAGCAAACCATTTTTCAAGCTTTCGATTCACTTGAGATCAACGTTCAAAAGAGACTGCTGAACGATCTTAGTAAGATTTTGAATCAGGGCGTTGGAAAGAAATGCCAAACTGAATCGGTCCACAGCTCTTACGCCAAATTTCCGGAGCTTGTTCACAAATTCGCCCACAGGGCGGGCACGCTTTGTGCGTCGAATCACCGCTGCCCTGATTGTAAGAATGGGTTGACCGGCGACGGTCGCGGCAAGCTCTGCATGGCCTGCGGATATAGCGACGATTGCGCTTAGGAACGAGCGAAGCCCAAGCATCGCTTGGGCTTCCAACTCTAAGTTCGCTTTTGTATGGGCGGGCGAACTCACTCCAAAGAGCGCGAGCCGTCCTTGGTCGGAACGGTCAGTTAAACGCGATTCCGTTGGAGTGCAAGTTGCCCTATTTTTAGACGGAGGCTTTTATGCCACGATATACACGTAACTCTGGTGAAACTTGGAAACCTAGCGACGTTCGGGAGTTGCGATCGCTTGCGAGCCAAAACACCCCAACACGGGTGATTGGTCTAAAGCTCGGTAGATCCGAAAATGCAGTTTACTCGCGCGCCTCTAGTGAGGGAATTTCGCTGAAGCCAACTAATCAATCGCCGTATAATCGGCGGAAGTAACTCTGGCTCAATGTCGAATTTCTACTCGATTGACGTCATCGCGCAGCGGTGACAAGCGCCGTTCCGCCCCCACGGGGCGGCGCTACACGCCACCCCTCGGCACGGCGCATTTCTAAACGATACTCTCCAACACACTCCCGCCCTATAGTGCCGCTAAGCACCCATCGCTGGGCATTTATTCCGGGAGAGACACCATGAAAACCAAACTCACCACACTGGCGCTTGCCGTTTCGGCCCTCGCG
>CALGNW010000113.1 GCA_937958345.1 uncultured Neomegalonema sp.
AAGCCTCACCGCCGGACAGCCCGCACGCCTGTTGGGCTATCCCGTGGCGATTGCCGAGGAGATGCCGGATATCGGGGACGGCGCAGACGCGATTGCGTTCGGTGATTTCCGCAGCGCCTACACCATCGCGGAACGCCCCGATCTGCGCATTCTGCGCGATCCGTACTCGGCCAAACCGCACGTTCTGTTCTTCGCAACAAAGCGTGTCGGCGGCGACGTGACGGATTTTGCTGCATTGAAGCTCTTGCGCTTTTCCGCGTAGCGAAAAAGCGCAAGAGCGTCCGCCAGTGAAGTAAGAAACGGCCTAGCAGCGGCAGATGGTGCGCAGCACCATTGAGAGCCCGCACCGACCGCATAGCGGAAACCTTAGAAGCGTCCGCGTGCCGGAAAATCTCGGAAACGCTCCCCCGCACCGCCACACTCCGCCGCCCCTGCGGCGGAGTTCCGCCCTCCGGCTGGACCCGCCCCGAACGGCGCGGCCCGCGCATCCGAGTTGCGCAACCGCCTGCGCCTGCCCGCCGGAGGGCGATTTTTCACACCGAAAAAGGACCGCACATGCTTGAACAAGTCACGCCGCCCGCCGCGCTCGCGGTCCCTGCCGCAACCCTCGCGGAACATCTTCACCTCAACACCGCAGCCCCCGAACTGGAAGAGACCGAGACGCTCGAACGGCTCATCGGTGCGGCGACCGCGACCATCGAACACCAGACCCAGACTGCGCTGATAATGCAAACATGGCGCTGGCGCACGCCGACATGGTGCGCCCCGCTTCCCCTCACGCCCGTCGCTGCGATCGAGGCCATCGAGATCATAGACGGGCAGGGCGGAGCAACGCCGTGGGATGGCTGGTTTCTGGCCCATTCCGGCCCGCCGCGCATCGGCACGCGCAAGGGCCGGATTCGCCCCGGCATTCGGGCAGACGGCCACGCCGCCGTCACTTTTACCGCCGGTTACGGCACAGGCTGGACGGACATTCCCGCCGATCTGCGCCAGGCGGTTACGTTGCTTGCGGCGCAGTATTACGAACACCGCGAGGCCGCGACCAACCCGCTCGCCGCGCTGCCCTTCGGCGTGACCAGCCTGATCGCGCCCTACCGTCCCATCCGGCTCTGAGTTCCGCTGCACCCGAGAGGACACGCCATGCGAAAATTCCCGACCCTGCGCCGCCGCGCCCGATTGCAGGTGCAAACCGACCTGCCCGACGGCGCGGGGGGCTATACCAAAGGCTGGACGGATTTAGCCGATCACTGGGTAGCCATCACGCCGACCTCCGGCGTCGAAACCTTCGAGGGCAGCCAACAGGCCAGCCGCGTCACCCACCGCATCCGCTTGCGCTGCACCCGGGCGCTGCGCCCGCGCGCCGACCACCGGTTTACCGTTGGTACGCGCCGGTTCGACATTCGCGCCGTCTTTGACACCGACGGTCGCGGACGCTTTCTCACCTGTCTTTGCGAGGAAATATGAAGCACGCACTCACCCTGCAAACCGCGCTCTTCGACCATCTGCGCGCCGATACCGCGCTGGCCGCTGAACTTGGCGGTCCGCGTATTTACGACGCGCCGCCCCACGCGCAATCCGGCGAAGGCCCGCCGCCCTACATCACCATCGGCGACGAAACCGTCACGGCATGGGATACGAAAACCGAAGAGGGCGCGGCGCACGAATTGACCTTCACAATCTGGTCAGCGTCGCGCGGATTTTCGCAGGTCAAGGCGATCCAGTCGGCGCTTGCCGATGCGCTCAAAACCGCGCCTGTCCTGCCGCAAGCCCGCATCGCGGACCTGCGCTTTGTATCGTCGGCGACCAGCCGCGAGCGCCGGACACGCCTGCGCCGCGCCGATTGCGTCTACCGCGCGCTTGTGGAGTGGGACGAGGCCGCTTAGAAAGTCGTCACGCGCAATATATGACGAAGGATATTTCCGATGGCCGACACGAAAACCTCTTCGACCGGAACCTTCGTTTTTGCTTTGGCGGTCGCCGCAATCGGGGGGCTTGTCGTTGGCTGGATTGCCCGCGAACAATCCCTCCCCGGTCCGGCGCAAGGCCAACCGGCACTGTCCTCGATGCTTTCCCAGCCCGCGGCCCAAATCGCCCCGCCGCCAAGCGCGGCGGCTGTTGCGGCGGCGGAAAGCCAACTCGTGCGCCAGTACGAACAGATCAATCAGACCTTTGTCGGACAGCTCCGCAAATACGGCGAGCGTCTGGCAAGTATCGCGGACGTGGCCGAGGCTGAGGGCGCGGTTTCGGCGGCGCAGGCGATGCGCGATTTCGGCAAAGAAACCGACGACGTCATCGCGAGATTTGATAAAGTAGCAAAACAATGACTGCCTTCGGCAGTCATTGTTTTGCGTCCACTCTCTACGTCAGCACCACCCTCACAGCGGCAAATGGTCGGCAACGCCGACCATTGAGAGCCTGCGCAGTTTTGCGTCCACTCTCTACGTCAGCACCATCCTCACAGCGGCAAATGGTCGGCAAAGCCGACCATTGAGAGCCTGCGCAGTTTTGCGTCCACTCTCTAGCTCAGTACCGTCCTAACGGCGGCAAGTGGTCTTCGCGCAGCGAACCACGAAGAGCCCGCTAAGCCTCCAACATACCCGAATAACCACCCCACCCGCTGCCCCGGACCCGTGCCGGGGCCTCCTTCTGCTGCGTTCAATTCCGCCGCCTGAACGCCAACCACAGGACACTCCCATGCCAGCCCAGAAAGGCCGCGATCTCCTCCTCAAGCTTGACCCCGACAACACCGGCAGCTTCCAAACCGTTGCGGGCCTGCGCGCCTCGCGGATCAGCTTTAACGCAGACACCGTGGACACCACACACCGCGAAAGCGCGGGCCGGTGGCGCGAGCTGCTCGCCGGTGCGGGCGTGCGCTCCGCCGCGCTTTCCGGCAGCGGTATTTTCAGGGACGCCGCCGCCGACGAGGCAACCCGTAAACTGTTCTTCGACGGAACCATCGCCCGCTGGCAGGCGATCATTCCCGACTTCGGCATCGTCGAAGGGCCGTTCCAGATCACCGCCCTCGAATACGCGGGCGATCACGACGGCGCGGCCACTTACGAGCTGTCCCTCGCCAGTGCAGGCGAGTTGACCTTCACCGCTTCATAGTGCTTCCCCGGACTTGATCCGGGGCCTCCTTGCACGCCGGACTCTTATCAAAAGGAAGCGCCCATGCCCAACCCTCACCGGGGCGACGTCACCGCCATGCTTGACGGACAGGAATACACCTTGCGTCTCACCCTCGGCGCACTTGCCGAATTGGAGGCCGCGCTGGACGAACCCGATCTGGTTGCTCTCGCAGAACGGTTCGAGCGCGGCACGCTCACCACGCGGGAATCCATCGCCATTATCGGCGCGGGCCTGCGCGGAGCAGGGCGCGATATCACCGATGCGCAAGTCGCCGCCATGACGCCCGACGGCGGCATCGGCGCGCTGATTAAAACCGCCGCCGCACTGCTGACCAGGGCGTTCGCCGGATGAATTGGCCCGCTCTCATGTCCCTCGGCCTCGGCCATCTGCGGCTGACGCCCGACACGTTCTGGTCAATGACCCCGCGCGAATTCCAAGCCGCCCTCGCGCCCTGTACGTCCAACCCGATGACCCGCGCGGCGCTTGATGCCCTCGCCGCCCAACACCCGGACTGCCATGAATGATGACCCCGCGACCCTCGCCGCCGATCTGCGCACGTTGGCGGCTGAAAGCCGAACCGCCTTTGCTGCCGTAGCCGAAGGCGCGCGCAACTCTCGCACCGCATTGCGCGAAACCTCGGACGCGACCCGTGCGCTGTCGGGTGCGTTCAAATCCGCACTCGGCGGAGCTTTTCGCGCGGCGGCACAGGACGGCGCGAAACTGTCGGACGTGTTAAAGGGCGTTGCCCTCGATCTTTCGCGCAGCCTCGCCAACCGCGCCATCGGCGGGCTGAGCAATCAGCTTGGCACGGCGCTGGGCCAAGGCGTCGCGTCGATTTTGCCCTTCGCCAAGGGCGGCGTGATCGACTCAGGGTCCGTCCGAAAATTCGCGCAAGGCGGCATCGTCAACGGCCCGACCCCGTTTCCCATGCAAGGCGGAACCGGCCTGATGGGCGAGGCCGGCCCCGAGGCGATCATGCCTCTGCGGCGCGGATCGGACGGACGCCTCGGCGTCGCCGCAACCGGCGGCGCATCGACCGTCAACATCACCATCAACACCCCCGACGCCGACAGCTTTCAACGCTCGCGCACCCAAATCGCGGCAACCCTCGCCCGCGCCGTTGATCGGGGCAGACGCAACCTTTAGGCGCTGCTTTTAACGGAGGAACAATGTTCCACGAAATCCGCTTTCCCACTGCCATCGCACTGGCCGCAACGGGCGGTCCCGAACGGCGCACCCGCATCGTCACCCTGACCAGCGGCCATGAAGAGCGCAACACGCCATGGGCGCATTCCCGCCGCCGCTTTGAGGCAGGGTACGGCGTCAAAACCCTCGACGAACTGGACGCCGTCATCGCGTTTTTCGAGGCACGCCGGGGCCGTCTTCACGGCTTTCGCTGGAAAGACGCTGCCGACCACAAATCCTGCGCACCCAGCGAGGAACCAACACCAACCGACCAACCGCTCGGCACAGGCGACGGCACGCGCACGACGTTTCACCTGTCAAAAACCTACACATCCGGCGGCCATGCCTACACCCGCGAGATCACCAAGCCCGTCGCCGGAACCGTCACCATCGCGCTCGATGGCACGCCCGCCGTTGCAGCTATCGACACGACCAACGGCGCGGTCACATTCGCCGCCCCGCCGCCGGACGGCATCGCCGTCACTGCCGGATTCGAATTTGACACGCCGGTCCGTTTCGACACCGATCGCCTCGACATCAATCTCACAGGGTTCGAGGCCGGAGAGATCCCCGCCATCCCCGTCATCGAAATCAGACCCTAGCCCCCTGCGAGGCCGTACATGAAATCCATCCCCGCCACGCTGCAAACCAAACTGGACAGCGGCGTTACCACCCTCGCACGCTGTTGGACGGTCACGCTTAAAGACGGAACCCGCCGGGGTTTTACCGACCATGACCGCGCGCTTTATCTGAATGGAATTCTACACAATCCGCAAAGCGGAGTCAGCGCGGGCGCATTGGAATCCGCGGGCGGCCTTGCGCCGGATAACAGCGACATCATCGGGGCACTCACCTCTGACGCCATCACCGAATCCGATCTCGAACGCGGTTTGTATGACGGTGCAGAGGTCGATCTGTCCCTTGCCGACTGGACCGACCCCGCCGATCACGTCCTGCTGTTTCGCGGCACAATCGCAGAGACAACCCGTGGCCCGCTCGCCTTTACCGCCGAATTGCGCAGCATGGCGGCAAAGCTCGACCAACCCACAGGCCGCGCTTTCCTCGGCCAATGCGATGCCGAGCTGGGCGACGCCCGCTGCGGCGTCACGCTGACCCCGGCCCGGGCCGCCGTCACCGCGATCACCCCGACTGGAGAGATCACGGCATCCGGCCTCACCGGAAACCATGCACGCGGCCTCCTGACGTGGCTAGCGGGCGCAAATACAGGAACGGCACAGCCGGTCAAAGACCATACCGACAAAACTCTCAGTCTCTGGTCACCGCCCCCTGATCCGATCGTGCCGGGCGACACCTTCACCGTCACTCAAGGCTGCGACAAGACGCTGCCGACCTGCCGCGACCGCTTTGCCAACGCGATAAACTTTCGCGGCTTTCCCCATATCCCCGGTGATGATTTCGCCGCCAGTTACCCGAACAGAGGAGAGGGCAATGATGGCCGCGCCGATTAATTCCGCCGTGCTGGTACAGGCCCGCCTGTGGATCGGCACACCTTTTCATCATCAGGCGAGCGCGCGGGGCATCGGCACCGATTGCCTCGGTTTGATCCGGGGCATCTGGCGCGCGTTATACGGCGCAGAACCCGAAAGCGTCCCTGCCTATGCGCCCGACTGGGCCGAGGCGACGGGGCGCGAAACCCTGCTCGATGCAGCCCGCCGCACCCTTGTTGAAATCCCGAGGGCAAAGGCGCGGCCCGGCGACGTTCTGCTGTTCCGGCTTAAACAAAACGCACCCGCACGCCATTGCGGCATCCTGTCAGAGGGGGGCCGGATGATCCACGCGTGGTCGGGATACGCGGTTGCCGAGGTTCCGCTCGACCCCGCATGGCAGCGCCGCCTCAGCCACGCTTTTCGTTTTCCGTAAGGCCGGACGACCCGCGCCGCGCACCCCCGACAACTCCCCAAGGATCGCAAGCCATGGCCACACTTCTCCTCACCGCCGCCGGTTCGGCCCTTGCCGGCGCGGCTCTACCGGCGGGGATCAGCGTCCTCGGCACAACGATAACCGGCGCAGCGATCGGTTCGGCGGTCGGCGGCGCAATCGGCCAAGCCCTCGACCAGCGCCTCTTTGGTTCCGGCGCACAGGTCCGCGAAGGCCCGCGCCTCAAAACCCTCGATATCCAATCGTCGACCGAGGGCGCGCCAATCCCCCGCGTCTTTGGCCGCATGCGGCTTGCGGGACAGATCATCTGGTCAACACGGTTCAAAGAAACCGCCAGCACCCGAACACAAAGCGGCGGCAAGGGGCTGGGCGGCGGATCGGTGGAAACCACCAGCTACAGTTATTCCGTCAGCTTTGCTGTTGCCCTCTGCGAAGGGCCAATCGCAGGCGTGGGCCGCATCTGGGCCGACGGCAAACCCATGCCTCTCGAAAACGTCACATGGCGATTGCACAAGGGCGGCGAAACCCAACCCCGCGATCCGCTCATCGCTGCGCTTACTCCCAACACGCCCGCATTTCGCGGCACGGCCTATCTGGTTTTCGAAGACCTGCCCCTCGAACGCTATGGTAACAGGTTGCCGCAAATCTCGGTCGAAGTCCGCCGCCCCGCCAACACACCGCCCGAACATAAGGATGGCCCCGCGTTGCCGGACCTGATTACGGGCGTCGCGCTCTCCCCCGGTTCGGGTGAATTCGCCCTCGCGACCCGACCCGTCCGCCGCACATTGGGCGAGGGGATCAGCGCATCGGAGAACCTCAATAACACGCGCGGGGTTTCGGATTTTACAGCCGCGATGGACCAGTTAGAGGACAGCGCCCCGAATGTAGACTCCGCTTTGCTTGTGGTTTCCTGGTTCGGCACCGATCTGCGCGCGGACCATTGCCAAATCCGCCCCGCTGTTGATCGCCGTGACAAGAAAACCGAACCCCTCACATGGCGTGCGGCGGGGGAGGATCGTTCGAAGGCGGCACTGGTCAGCACCACAGACGGCAACCCGACCTACGGCGGCACGCCCTCGGACATTTCGGTTTTTCAGGCGATTCAGGACTTGCGGGCGCGCGGGAAAAAGGCCGTCTTTTATCCCTTTATCCTCATGGATATTCCACCGGATAACCCGCAGGGCCAGCCGGTCCACCCGTGGCGGGGCCGCATTTCCGCAACGACAGCTGCCGATATCGCCAGCATCTTCGGCACGGCACAGCCGGATGATTTCGGCGCGTGGGATGGCGAGACGATCTCCGGCCCGTCCGAACCCACCCTGCGCCGCATGGTGCTGCACTATGCGCATCTTTGTGCGGCGGCGGGCGGTGTAGACGCCTTTGTTATCGGGTCGGAACTGCGCGACCTGACGCAAAGCGTCTCGCCGTCCTATCCCGCGGTGGCGGCGCTGAAACAACTCGCCGCCGATGTCCGCACAATCCTGCCGGACACCAAAATCACCTATGCCGCCGATTGGTCGGAATACAGCGGCCATCGCCCGGACGGAGAAGTTTATTTCCATCTTGATCCGCTTTGGAGCGATCCGAATATCGACATCATCGCAATAGACAATTATCTGCCGCTCAGCGATTGGCGGGCGGGCAAAGATCACCTTGATGCGCAAGACCATCGCTCGGTCTATGACTTGGACTATCTCGCGGCCAACGTCGAAAACGGCGAACATGCCGACTGGTATTACGCCGATGACGCCGCCCGCGTTGCGCAACACCGCACGCCGATGGTTGATACGGCGCATGGCGAAGACTGGGTTTTCGGGGTAAAGCGCCTGCGTGACTGGTGGAACAATCCGCACCACGACCGCCCCGGCGGCATCCGCAGCGCAACGCCGACCGGCTGGCAACCGCAATCAAAGCCGGTCTGGTTTACGGAAACCGGTTGCCCCGCTGTTGATCTCGGACCGAACCAGCCGAACGTTTTTGTCGATCCGAAATCATCGGAAAGCGCGCTGCCGTATTTCTCGCGCGGCATCCGCGACGACGCGATTCAGCGGCGCTATCTGCAGGCCATGCTTGGCCATTGGCAATCTGATCCGATGGTGCAAAGCATCCATGTCTGGACGTGGGACACACGGCCTTACCCCGATTTTCCCCTGCGCAAATCAGTGTGGAGTGACGGCGATAACTATCGTCTCGGTCATTGGATCACAGGCCGCCTCGATGCGGTTCCGCTGGCCGAACTTGTCGCGGAACTGTGCGCGGCGGCGGGCGAAACCCGCATCGACGTATCGCGCCTGACCGCGCTGGTTGACGGGTATACAATAGACCGCCCGATGAGCGCCCGCGACGCCCTCGGTCCGTTGATGCTGGCCTTCGGATTTGATGCTGTCGAAACCGGCGGCGTGCTGCGTTTTGTCCCGCGCGGGGAAACGCCGGTTATCACGCTGGCTGAATCCGATCTTGTCGAAACAGGGCAGGGCGCGGACCCGTACCATCTTACCCGTGCGCAGGAAACCGACCTGCCGCGCGCGGTTCGTTTCGGATATGTCCGCGCCGATGCCGACTACCGTCGCGGCGCAGCCGAGGCGACGCTGGAACCAACCGCTTCCCGCCGGGTCGAGGTGTCCGAACAGGCGATTGCGCTCACGTCGGGCAAGGCGGACGCCGCCGCGCGCCGGTGGCTGGCGGAATCCCATGTGGCGCGAGACCACGCCGCCTTTGCACTGCCTCCGTCCCGCTTGGCGGTCGATGCAACCGATGTCGTTGCGCTTGCAATAGACGGACGGCGTCTCCCGCACCGGATCGACCGCATAGCCGACGGTGATGTCCGTGAGGTCGAGGCAACGCGCGTTGCCCCTGATCTGTACGCGCCAACCGACGGGCCGGATGTCACGCCAGAGCCGCCGTCGCTTGCCCGGACCGGCCCGCTGATATCGGTGTTTCTCGATCTGCCGTTGCTGCGCGGCGACGAAATCCCGCACGCGCCGTATATCGCGGCCTTTGCCGATCCGTGGCCGGGTGCTGCGGTCTTCACCTCGGTTGGCGGCGACGACTACCGCCGCGCGCTGACGCTGGATGCCCCCGCAACAATCGGGCGCACGCGCTCGCTGTTTCTTTCCGTCGCGCCATCCCGCTGGTCACAGGCAACGCTTGATGTGCAACTTTCGGGCGGCATGCTGCTCTCGAAAAACCGCCTGACGACACTTGCCGGTGCAAATGCCGCTGCGGTCGAAACACCGGACGGGTGGGAGGTAATCCAGTTTATGACGGCAACCCTCATCGCGCCGCGCACTTATCGGCTCAGCGGGATTCTTCGCGGTCAGGCGGGAACCGAACCGCTGATTGCCGACCTCGCATCGGGCGCGCGTTTCGTTCTGCTTGACGATGCCGTCCGCCAGTTACCGCTCACGGATGCCGAGCGCGGATTGCCCCGCTACATCCGCATGGGTCCGGCAACCCGACCGCACGACGCCGACACCTACACCACCAGCCTGCAATCCTTCGACGGTATCGGCCTGCGCCCTTACGCCCCTGCACATCTGCGCGGGGTGCGCAGCGGTGACAGCGTGTCCCTAAGCTGGACGCGGCGCACGCGCCTCGGCGGCGATCAGTGGGACACCGAAACCCCGCTTTCCGAACAGGACGAACACTACAGCGTCACAATAGAAAACGGCGCGCAGGTTTCGGTTCTTGATGCTTACACCGCCGAATTCGAAACCGTCGCGGCTGGTCCGATTACCGTTTCCGTCGCTCAGATTTCCGCCGCCTACGGTCCCGGACCCGCTGCTTCTATCACAATCTGACCCCGGCCCTCCCTCACCGATTTTCATTCAGGAGGCTCCGCATACTGTGCGGGGCAGCATCAATTATGCCGACACCCAATCTTGCCCTCGTACCCCTCGCAGCCGCCCAATCGCAAAAGCATGTCACCGTCAACGAGGCGCTCGCGCGGCTCGACGCCGCCGCGCAACTGACGGTACGGGACAGCACGCGCACCGCCCCGCCCGCCGCCCCGCTAAACGGCGACCGCCACCTGATCGCGCCCTCACCGGTTGGCGAATGGGCAGGGCATGCCGATGACATTGCGGCATGGGACGCCCCCGCTCAGGGATGGATTTTTCTGTCACCGCACGAGGGGTGGCAGGCGTGGGTGGTTGCCGATCAGCATACCCTGCGCTTTGACGGGACGGAATGGTCGGTGGCTACGCCGGACCGGCTCGGCGTTAACGCGACTGCGGATCAGACCAACCGTCTGTCGGTCGCGTCAGATGCCGTCTTGCTCAATCACAACGGCGGCGGCATGCAGGCCAAGCTTAATAAGGCAAGCGACGACGACACCGCCTCGATCCTTTTTCAATCGGACTTTAAGGGCTATGCCGAAATCGGCCTGACCGGGGGAACCGATCTTCAGATCAAGACATCTCCCGACGGCATTTCCTTTACACCGGCGCTCAGCATAGATGCACAAACCGGCGCGGCCACGCTGCCCGCTCCGGCGCTGATCGGCGGCGTCGCGGTCAATGCCGATCTGGCATTGAATCTTCTGCCGGATCAGGGCCGCTTCGGCGGGGCCGGAATTAATTCGGTGCTGACGGCGAATAATTTTGTCGAACCGGCCTACCTCAACCCGATCAACGGCTCGGCGTTCGCGGGGCACGCGCGTTTCCTTCACAACAACAGCACCTATGGCGGTCCCGCCGGTGATCTCGACCCCGAGATTGATGCGCTGTTGACGCTCATCCGCGATCCCAACCGCCGGCGGTTCGGCAGCGAGTGGTGGGCGATGCAGATAACGAAGGGCGGTGGTACGACCGCGCCGTTAGTTCAGGACAATGTCACGCGGTATCCCGTTATCCGCGCCATCGGCGCGCCCCTGCCTCGGGCCTACACGGTTGGTTTTTACCTGCGCGTGCTGACCGGATCGGCCTTTTTGGATCAGGACTTCACCAGCAGGTTTACGCGCTGGGGAGTCGATCAGACCGGCAATCTGTCGGCAGGCGTTGTCGAACCGTCCGACGGCTGGGTTTTCATCGAACGCCAGATGACGTTCAACGGTTTCGGGTACAACACCGGCGCTGTTCAAATCTATCTCGAACAAGACGGCGACGCGATGCTGTTCGCTTTGCCGCGGATCGTTGTGGGTCATGTGACGCTTGACCCTTACCTGCCGGGGCCGCTGCCGAATGCGCGGTGCTTTGGATGAGTTCCTTTGAAGTTGCCTTCGCCTTTGTGATCAGGATGGAGGGCGGGTACGTCAATGACCCGCACGATCCGGGCGGCGAAACCAAATACGGGATCAGCCGCCGCGCCTATCCCCATCTCGGCGTAGCGAATCTGACGATCGACAACGCCCGCGCGCTCTATCACCGTGATTACTGGCGCGCAGCAGAGTGCGAGCGCCTCGCCCCGCGCCTCGCGATTGCCGTCTTTGACTGCGCGGTCAATCAGGGCGTCGGCAAAGCAAAGCGCCTGCTGCAACATGCGGTGCGTGTTCGGGCCGACGGCATCATCGGCCCCGTCACCCGTGCCGCAATCAACAGCGTGGACGAGGATGTCCTGCTGCTCGACTTCCTGAGTCATCGCCTGCGCAGCTACGCCAAAACCCGCAACGCGGCGCGTTATATGCGCGGCTGGTCACGCCGCGTCCTGTCGCTGCACGCTCTGTTGCTGAGCGGTATCGCGACGTCCTCCCCCGTCCCTTTGTCCAAACCCGAAAGGCTCCAATGAAAACCGTTACACTTACCGCCATCGGCCTCGCCGCCGCGCTGGTTGTTGCCGCCTGTGCGCTGTTCGAGGACCGTCTGGCCCGCGTCACCTCGTCCGAATTTGCCGCTGTTGCCGTTGACGCGGGTTGCCACGGCGGGCGCGAGTTTATCGAGGCGGCGACGACCTCGCTCGACCCCACGGCGGCCTCGCTGCTTGTCAAAGGCGTCGAGGCGGCCTGCGCGCTGCGCGCCGAACGCACGCCGGTTTCCGCCGTGGTCTTTGATGATCCGCTCGACGCCTTTTGTGCCGAAACGTCAAGCCTCGGGGTCGCCGACGCGCCCGCCGACACCCGCGCGATCTTCAACGCCCGCCGTGACGCCGTCTGTTCGGGGCGGTTATGAGCGCGCTGCTCGAACAGCTCAGCGCAGAGCTGAACGCGGCGCTGGCCGGGGCGCATTATGTTTCTGACAGGATTCAGGGCCGGGGCGCGCCCAATCCCTTCGGGCTTTTTCCCGAACAACATGAAACGGACCGGATTGCCGGTTCATTCTCGACATGGTTTCGGTGCTGGGGCGGTATCATCGGCGCCGCGCACAGCGTCGAGGCTTGGCCTAAGGACCGTTCGAAATGGCCCGACTGGACAAAAGATCAGCCGCTGGTTCTGCGCCCCGACGGTCTTGACGTTGCGCTGTTCGGATGCACCCTGCCGCGCCGTCCGCCCCCCGCATTGCGGCACGGCGACCGGATACGCCTGCGCGGTTATCCGGCGGGCGTCACCGACCCGCGCCACTACGAAATCCGAAACGGCATCGCCTACATGGATCGGCCTGAAGAAACGCGAAAGGGCGACGCCCCCAGTTGGATTGTGCAGTTCGATGACGGGTCCGTCCTTGCGGTCGGCGGCATGTCCGGCGGTGTCGGAACCACCGTTCTGGCGGATGGGGCAGAGATCGCAAGCTCGGTGATCATCACCCAAAACAGCCGCGCTGATCTGGATGATGACGGCGACGCGGATCATTCGTCCGACGTGACCGAACTTGTTGACGTCTGGACGGCGGTGATGCGCGGCCCGGCCGCATAAAGGATCTTCACCACGATGCAATCCGACTTCAACCTCACCCTTTTTCTCGTCAAGCTCAGCGGCGGGATTGCGGGATCAGTCATCTCGCTTTCCGTACTCATTCCCGCCAGCCGCCGCGAGACGGTTGCGCGCATGGCCACCGGCATTTCCAGCAGTGTGTTGCTGACCACTCCCCTCAGCGACGCGGTGGGGTGGGGCGATCAGGGTGTTGAATACCTGCTTGCGGCCAGCGGCCTGACGGCCTTCGGCGCGTGGTTCCTCTTTGGCCTCGTTGCGCGCACAGCCGACCAGTGGCGGACGCTTGATGATGCGATGCGCGACCTGAAAGCACTCAAAAAAGGCAAAGATTCATGACCGCAGACCATTTTCACATCACTTTGGCCCTCTTCGACGGCATCGCGGGCCTCGTTCTCGCTTTCGCGTTGATGACCGGCACGCTGCTGAAGTTTCCGAAATGGCACCGGTTTTTCGTGTCCCTCGGCGCGGCGGGTTTGCTGTCCCAGTCGGTCATGCTGATTGCCCGCCTGAACGGTCACAGCGTCAGCGAGTTCTGGTGGACATGGGCGGCCAAGGATATCTGCATCGGCGGCATCACGCTGACGTATGCGGTCGTCGCGCTGCGAAACAGCCGTCTTTTCCGCTCAACCAAAGCCTAATGCGGCTCGTTCGCGCAACTTTTGGATGTGCGAATTAAGTGCCGACCGCGCTCTGATGTTTGGTTTTCGCCGCCGAACCGCATATACTGACGACCAAGCCCCGAACATACGCAAGCGAGACCCGTTATGGCCACCGCCGCCGAAAGCCACGCAAACCTGCCGACATGCGACCCTGTATGGCAGGCAATCCTCAAAGATGCCCGAGCCATGCAGGTGGCCGAACCGCTGATGCACTCGATGCTACAGGAAAACGTGATTGGCCGCCCCAGCTTCGAGGCGTCGGTTGCCGCCCGTCTCGCGGCGAAACTGCACGTCCATGAGATCAAAGAGGCGTCGTTGCGCGAAATGTTCAACGACATCATCCGCGAGGCTCCCGAGATCAGCGAGCGCGCCCGCGCCGACGTGGCCGCCGTTTACGAGCGCGATCCGGCATGCACCAGCTATCTGCAACCTCTGTTGTTTTTCAAAGGCTTCATGGCCCTGCAAGCGTCCCGCATCGCGCACGCCCTGTGGACGCGGGACAGAAAACCGCTGGCCCAGTTCATCCAAATGCGCGTTTCCGAAGTTTTCGGTGTCGACATCCATCCCGGTGCGCGCATCGGCAAAGGCATTATGATCGACCACGCCACTTCCATCGTTATCGGCGAGACGGCGGTGATCGAGGATGATGTCTCGATGCTCCATTCCGT
Organism: uncultured Neomegalonema sp.; assembly: GCA_937958345.1. Lineage (GTDB taxonomy): Bacteria > Pseudomonadota > Alphaproteobacteria > Rhodobacterales > Rhodobacteraceae > JAHDDY01. Next base: position 14,343 of record CALGNW010000113.1, read on the forward strand.
CACGTTGGGCGGGACGGGCAAAGAGGGCGGCGACCGCCACCCGAAAATCGGGCGCGGCGTCCTGATCGGCGCGGGCGCGCATATTCTGGGTAACATCCGCATCGGTGAACAATCGCGGGTTGGTGCAGGCTCGGTCGTGCTTCACGATGTCCCCCATTGCGTCACCGTTGCGGGCGTTCCGGCAAAAATTGTCGGCGATGCAGGCTGCGAACACCCGTCACAATCAATGAACCACACGGTTGAGTTGGTTGAGGGTGGTGACGCAGGGGCCTGAGGGCTTTTAACCCTCCATCGCCTCGCGCCTGTCTTTCTCGCGCTGCAATGCTTCTTTTTGCGCGCGGGTCAGCGGCGGCCATGGCGGCGTCACCAATCCGGCAGAGATCACCTGCTTGGCCGCTTCTTCGACCGACATTTCCAGCAGGATTATGTCGTCCTTTGGCACGAACAGCAGGAATCCCGAGGTCGGGTTCGGTGTGGTCGGCAAAAACACGCTGACCATGTTACCGGCGGCGGCGTTTTTCTCGGCAATCTCGCCCGCTGTCTCGGTCGTTACAAAGGCAACGGCCCAAATGCCGCGCCGCGGGTACTCGATCAGACAGACCTGCTCAAATGAATCCTGACCCTCGCGGGCAAAGATCGTCTCCACGATTTGCTTCAGCGTTGTGTAGATCGACCGCACGACCGGCATGCGATCCACGATGCTCTCGCCAAACCGGAACAGTTGCCGTCCGAAGAACCCTTTTGTCAGCCCGCCGAGGGCCGCAACGAAGAAGAAGAAAAAGACGACGCCAATGCCCGGGATCGAGATGGGCAGGTATTCGGCGGGATTATACGCCTTAGGCACATATCGCAGAACCCATGAATCCACAAAGTTCAGGAACAGCCAAACCAGATAGATCGTGATCGAGATCGGCGCGAAAATGACGATACCGGTCAGAAAATTGTTCCGCGCCCGCTGCCAGAACGTGCTGCGCGGCGCGGGGCGGATCAGAACAGGCCGGGAAGGATCGTTCTCAGGACTCATCACGTCGTCTCGCAGTTATGCTGTTTCCAGCGCGAATCACTTCAATACCCTCTTTCGCGCTCAACCGTATGCAAGAAAGGTTTACCGCTCTCAAAACGCTCAATTTGCTCGATTATTGTCACGGCTGCGGTTTCGGGGCGGGTGACACTCGCGATATGCGGCGTGACCAGCACGTTCGGGTGAGTCCAAAAGCGGTGTTCGGGTGGCAGCGGCTCGGTACACATCACATCCAGCGTCGCGGTGGCGATATGTCCGGTATCCAGCGCCGAAATCAAAGCGTCCTCGTCAATCAGCGGACCGCGCGCCGCATTGATAAGATGCGCGCCCTCCGGCATCGCGGCCAGCGCCGCGCCGTCGATCAGATTCTCGGTTTCGGGCGTAAGCGGCGCGAGCAATATCAGGATTTCGCTATCGGTAAGAAGTGTCCGAAATCCGTCTTCGCCGAACAAACACCGCACCCCGCCGATCTCTTTCGGGGTTCGTGACCAGCCGCTAACGTCAAACCGCAGGCGGCTCAGGGTTTCCGCCGCATCACGCCCCAGCGCCCCCAGCCCGACCACGCCGACACGCCTGTTCTGTGCAAGCGGCGGGTTCCATGCCCCCCAAATGCCCTGCGCCTGATCTTTTTGCTGTGCCGCGACACCCAAATGGGCCCGGTAAGTATGGCCGACGACGTATTCCGTCATACCCAGTGTCAGCCCGTCCTCGACCATCCGCAGCAGAGGCGGGCCGGTCGGCAGGCTTTCGTTCCGCAGCAGCGTTTCGACACCGGCCCACAGGCTTTGAATCGCCGCAACACCGGAATAGGGGGCCATGTTCTGTATCGGCCCGCTCGGTTCATAAAGGACGATGTCAACGCTCCCGGGATCGTGGCCGTCGCCCGGCATCACCAGATCGAGTTCGGGACGCTGTGCCAGCAATGCGCTGCGCCAGACGTCAGCTGTCACCGTTTTTCCGCCATATAGCACCCGCGTCATACCGTCCTCCATTGGTCACATTCGCTTGCAATAGAGGGTTTCAGGTTGATCTTTCAATCTAAGGTTAACGCTCTGCGGGGTCTTGTGACCCTGACGGCGCGAAAAGGTTTTTGAGGCGGGGTTGCTCCTGCGGCGTGGCGTCGGGTGAAATTTGGCGCTATACGGTGGAAAAAATACGGTGAGGCGGACCATGACGCATACAAGGCGGACGACAGCAGCGAGCTTGATCGCACTCGGTTTTTTGAGCGCACCTGCGGCGGCGCAGCAAACCATTATCTACAGTGACCCTGCGTTTCAGCAGCAGCCGGGACAAACGTTCCTGCCTCAGCAGCCTTTCGGCAATCAGCCGATCTTCGTGGACCCGAACACGGGCCAGCCTCTGTTGCCGCAACAGCCGCCGTTTCCTCAGCCGCAGCAGGATTTCGGTCAGCAGCAGCAACAGTTCCAGCCCCAGCCGCAAACAGGTTTTGGCCAGGCTGCGCAGCAACCGAATTTCGGATCGCCCCTGCCGCAGCCGGGACAGGCCTACAATCCGCCGCAACCCGAAATAACCATTGCGCCGGGGCCAAGTGCGCCGCAGCAGCAACCAAATCCCTATTACGACCGCGCCGGAACACAACCGCAACCGCAGCAACCGCAGCAACCGCAACCGCTGCCGCAGATCGGTACGGCGCTTCCCCAGATCGCGCAGCCCGAGCCGCCGCTCCCGCCGGAACCGGCCATCGCGTCTCCGCTTCCGGCTGAAAGCGGTGCCGTCTTTCAGACGCCTGCGGGCGGTGATCGCGGGCCGGAAATGTCGGCTGAGCTGGACGCTCTGCTTGCGGTGGGTGAGCGGTATCGCGCAGCCAGCCCGGGCTTTCTCGAAGACCTAAAATCTCTCGCGCGCAAATACCGCGATCCGCTGCCTCAACCGCCCGCACCTGTGGCGGTTGATCCCTCGCAGCCGCCGGTTGACGGAACCGACGTAGCAGTGCTTGAGGGAGATCCGGCAGTTGATCCGACCGTTACCGATCCTGATTTGGCCCCTTCCGATCCCGGTACAGTCGCGACATTCGATTCAGGGACCGAGGTTGTCACCGTGGTCCCGCCCCTCGACCCGGGGTCGGTCAGCTTCGCGTTTCTTGAGGACGACTTTACCGATGGCGAGTTGAACAACAATCCGTCGTGGCGCGTGCGTCAGGGCGATTGGGGTATCGATCCTAAATACGGTCTGCGCGCCAAGGCGCCCGCCGAAACGTCAGGTGCGCCGGTCAGCCCGAAAGAGTTGCTCAAGGTTCTTCTGACGGGTGACACGCCGCAAAGCGACGGCGCATCGACCCCGCAGGCCGCTTTGATCGAGGCGCAAACCGACATTGGAAACGCCTTTTCCTTTGCCGCGCGTATCGTAGACCATGCGGGCACGGGCACGGCGCATTTCATTATGCATCAGGGCGGGGCGAACTGGCTCGGCTATCGTCTGGAGTTGCGCTCTGGTCCTCAACCAGTGGTCGTCCTGACCCGCCGCGGCTCGAACGGATACAAGGACATTACAAAGGTATCCGCGCCCGAATTCAAACCGGGCAAACAGCACGAACTGCGCTGGGCACGCCTTTCGACGGGGCAGATGATCGTATTGCTGAATGGTCGTCCGATTATCACCTCGCGTGACACTGTCTTCCGCGAGAACTGGAAGGGTTTTGCCTTCTTCAACGCGGGCGGCGACGTGTCGATCCGTACCATCCGCGTTTCCGCTCCGGTCGAGCGTTAAAGATGGCGGCGTTGCCCTTTGCATCGGATGATGGTCCGGGCAGGCGGGCAACGCTCGGCCTCGTTGTTCTGAAAACAGACGAAACGATCGAGGGCGATTTTCGCGCTTTCGTGCCCCCGGACGGGATTGCGCTGTATAATACCCGCATCCCTTTCGAAACAACCGTGACCAAAGAAACCCTCGCCCGGATGGAGCATGACCTCAGCGAGTCGGTCGGGCTTTTTCCTGAATCCGCACCCTTCGATGTCATCGGCTACGGCTGCACATCGGGTAGCGCGGTTATCGGCGAGGACCGCATCGCAGCGCGAATCCGGTCCGTATATCCCGAAACGAAGACGACGAATCCGTTGTCAGCGACCAAGGCTGCGTTGGCTGCGGTCGGGGCCAGCCGCATTGCGGTGGTGACACCGTATGTTGCCGATGTATCCGAAACCCTGCGCGTCAGACTGGCGGAGGCCGGATTCGAAACGATCACTATTGCATCGTTCGAGCAAATCGAAGACGCGGCGGTCGCCCGCATTACACCGCACTCTATTTACGAGGCTCTGGTGTCCACTGCTGCTCAGGAACCGGTTGATGCAATCTTCGTATCCTGCACCAGCCTGCGAACCGCCGACGTCATCGCGCCTGCCGAAGAAAAACTGGGTATTCCGGTAATCAGCAGCAATCAGGCACTGGCATGGCACATGATGCGCCTTGCGGGCCTCAACGATGCGCCCGCCCCCTTGGGTAAGCTCGGATCAGTCTGAGCGATAAAGGCTGATCACCCGCGCCATGTGCGGAACGGGCCGGTATCGACATGGACAAATCCCTTCGACGGGTAATACCCGACACCGCCCACATGCTCTTGCAACGCAATCTGCCGCAATGCGCCGGTCGAAACACCTTCGATCCGCATATCAACGGCCATACCTTTGATGTGGTACGAATTCTTGGCAACCTTGCGAATTTTACGCCGCAACATTTCGTTCGTAGATTTCGAGCGATAGCCCGAGATCAGCGTGATCGGCTTTTTGTGTCCGACCTCTTTTTGCACAGCCAGCAAAAGGTCGATCAACCCGCGATCCATCGAGATAACCTCGTCGCGGCGCCAGTCGCGCATCAGGTGATCCAACTCGGCATAAGCATCCTGAAAGATCAGCGGACCCTGTTTGACGATATCGTTGAAGACATCGCCCGTGCGCTGGTTCTTGATGAACAGGCGTTCCGGCGTATCGATCTTCGGCTCGGTCCGCTCAACTTTTGCCGCCCATCCGGCATGTCCTGCGGCGGCGGCGGGGTCGGGAAAAGCACCGGCCAGAGCAAGGCTGCCGGTCATCTTCAGAACGTTTCGTCGGGTAAGGCTCGACACAGTGTAATCCTCGGACCATTCGTGTATTCATTCTTCGGACACCATACGTCTATCCCCTTGCTGCATCGTTAAAGTATTCTTCCCGTCAGTCGGATTTGAATATTGATATTACAGGTAAATTCATGTTTCAAAAATCTGTATTAACGCAGTTCGGAGATATGTTGTGACGCCCTCCGCCCGGCTGGCCGCCGCTGCAAGCATTCTCGATACACTCGACCTTACTCGGCTTGTTGATCCGCAGCTTAAAGCGTGGGCCAGACAGAACCGGTTTGCCGGATCGGGCGACCGCCGCGCGATTGCGGACCGCATCTATACGGTTCTGCGGCGCAGGCGTTCCTCGGCGGCGCAGGGCGGTGCAGAGACAGGCCGTGCGCTTGTTCTTGGTAGTCTTGTTACCGAAGACGGTCTCGGCGTGGATCAGATCAGCGACATTTGCTCCGGTTCCTACGGTCTGGACCCGCTAAGCGCTGATGAACGCCGCGCCCTTTCGTCAAAGCCCGTTCCTGACTCGCCGGGGGCGGAACTGGACTGGCCTGACTGGCTTTATCCGCAGGCTGAACACGTCTTCGGGGCTTCGATTGCCGCGGAACTGGACGCGCTGCGCCAGCGCGCGCCCCTCGATCTGCGCGTCAACACGCTGCGCGCGACGCGATCCGAAGTCATCGCAAATCTGCAAGACGAAACCGGTATTTCCGCCGAACCCGTTGGCATTGCCGAAACCGCACTGCGCCTGCCGTCAGCAACGCGGATTCTGCAATCGCGCGCCTTCGAGGAGGGCTTGATCGAACCGCAGGACGCGGCCTCGCAGGCGGTTGCGCTTTTTGCACGGGCAGAGCCTGACAAAAGGGTTCTCGACTTTTGTGCCGGGGCAGGCGGCAAAACGCTGGCGCTGGCGGCTCAGATGCAAAATCGCGGCGAACTGATCGCCCATGACGTTGACCCCCGCCGGATGCAGGACATCCCTAATCGCGCGGCCCGTGTCGGCGTCGATATTATCCGAAGGGCGGCTATCGCCGGACTGACCGAAGGCCGCTTCGATACGGTGTTGGTTGATGCGCCGTGCTCCGGGTCGGGTTCGTGGCGGCGCGATCCGCTCGGCAAATGGCGTCTGACAGATGACCGGTTGGCCGAGCTTCATAGCGCGCAGCGCGAGGCTCTGTCACAGGCGGCGGCGTATGTCAGGCAGGGTGGACGCCTCACCTACGCGACATGCTCGGTCCTACCCTCGGAAAACAGCGGGCAAGTCGCATATTTTTTGGAACTAAACAAAGATTTTGAGCTTGAAGACACGCTTGAGTTGTGGCCCGATAGGGACGGGTGTGACGGATTTTACGCCGCACGGTTTTACCGGCGCGCCGCCTTATAGATTAATTGATGATTAACACTTGGCGGTTTACAAATTCTTCAGGGGGGGTACGAAGGTCTGATCTTCGTGCCTCGATAAGGGGGCAACATGCTAAAATATAGTGCTTTTTTTCTGGTCGCGATGCTGACGGTTCTCGTCGGGTTACCCGAGGGGTCGGAATTCGCGCTGGGCGTCGCCGCCTTATTTCGCTCCCAGAACCGTCAGGAAGCCAGCGAAGACCTTGTTACAGGTTTTTCGCTTCTCGAAAATTCCCCCAAACCCTACCTCGCGACCAACGAGCTTGGTGTCATCCGCGCGGCGAATGCTGCGGCTGTTAACATTGCTGGTGTCCTGAAGGTCTCGTGCACCAAGGGCGCGCACATTCGCAGTTTCTTCGGAGCCGACCCCGAGGCCGAACAGAAAATTTATCAGGCCGTTCGCGGCGCGACGGATCAAAAGTCCGGCAGCGCAGAGTTCTGGATCAAGGCGCATAATCTCAACCTTCGCGCCGAGGTGTCCTCTGCCGGTGCGGCTGACACGTTGCTTTGGGCTGTTGAGCAGATCGACAGCCAGCCCGAGGCGGTCGCCGGAATGACGGGCGATTTTGATCTCGATGCCGCCCCGATTGGTTTTTTCAGCGCGGATCGAGGCGGCAAGATCGCCTCGATGAACGACACGCTGGCCGAATGGCTCGGTCTTGAATGGCCCGTTGCGGAAGGGGGCAGCCAGCCGCTTTTGTCCGATCTTTTTGTGGACGGGGCGCGCCGCTTGTCTCCGGCTTTGGCCAAAGAGGGCGAGACGGTCACCGAAACGGCGACTTTGCGCGTGATCGGCGGTGACGCCCGTCAGGTTCAGGTGGTTCAGTCACTCGCGACGGCGCAAGACGGCGAGGCGGTCACACGATCCTTCGTCTTACCGAGTCCGCCCAAATCCGACATCCATGTCGGCACGTCCTCCGGCTCGCGGCTGTTGCGGTTCCTCGATGATGCGCCGGTTGCCGTGGCCCTGACCTCTGCCGATGGTATCATTCTCGAAGCGAATGATATGCTGGTCGAGCGGTCGGGCGGCGCGGCGCGGGTCGGCGCCGAGGTATCCGTCGCGGTCCGGCGCGAAGACCGCAGCGAGGTTATGGAACGTATTGCCGCTGTCGTGAACGGCGACACTGTTACTCTGCCTCTGGAACTCAAGCTGATCGGTGACGACGGCGAAGAACACGAGGCCCGCTTCCACGTTCATACCATCAGCACGGATCGCGGCGAATTGCTCGTGAACTATCTGATTGACGTCACCGAGATGAAGCAGATCGAGCACCAGCTGGCTCAGGTCCAAAAGATGCACGCGGTCGGCCAGCTCGCGGGCGGTATTGCCCATGACGTTAACAATGTTCTCACCGCCATCCGCGGGCACTGCGACTTGCTGATGCTCCGCCACCACGAGGGCGATCCCGACTTTGAATATCTGAACCAGATCCGCTCGCAAACCGAGCGCGCTGCCGAGGTTATCTCACAGCTTCTCGCGTATTCGCGACGTCAGACAATGCGCCGCGAGATCACGCAGCTTACCGACTCGCTTGATGACATGAAATTCATGCTCAGCCACCTGACGTCCGAGCGTGTCGAGTTCAAAGTACAGCACGCCCGCGATCTCGGCCTCGTTCGGATTGATCGCAGCGAATTCCAGCGGGTGATCCTGAATCTTGTTGTCAACGCCGGCCACGCGATGCCCGAGGGCGGTGAACTGGTGATGCGGACGGGTAATATCGAGTCCAACGATCCGATCATCGACGATTACGACGTGATGAATCCCGGCGCTTATGTGCAAATCGAAATCAGCGATACCGGAACAGGGATCGCGCCGGAAAACCTGCAAAAAATCTTCGAACCGTTCTTTACGACAAAGGGGCAAGGGCAGGGAACCGGCCTCGGTCTCTCGACGGTGTACGGCATCATCAAACAGATGAACGGTTTTATCTTCTGCGAAAGCGAAGTTGGCGTCGGCACGACCTTCCGCATCTTCCTGCCGCGCTTTGTCGGTAAGGTTCCGAACGAAGACCCGATCGTCGCAAAGAAAGCGCCGACCTCAGTACCGCGCGACCTGACCGGAACCGGCTGCGTTCTGCTTGTCGAGGACGAGGACGCTGTGCGCAGCTTTGCCGTTCGCGCTCTTGAACTGCGCGGATATAAGGTCCTCGACGCTGCGGGCGGCGAGGAAGCCCTAGAGATCGTGATGGAAGACCCTGATGCGATTGACCTGATTGTCTCCGACGTCATCATGCCCGGCATGACCGGGCCGGAAATGATGCGCAAGGTCCGCGAAGTCCGGCAGGACATCCTCTTCATCTTTATCTCGGGCTATGCCGAAGACGCCTTCCGCGAGGAAATGCTGGAGGACGAAAACTTCCGGTTCCTGCCGAAACCGTTCTCGCTTAACGATCTCGCGGTGAAGGTAAAAGAGGCGTTCGAGGAATAATCACCGAACCGGCCCGTATCGGCCAGACTAACCTTCCGCGTGAACGCGCAGCACGGCGGGCAGTGGCGTTGATCCCGTCTTGCCCCGCAATACCATTCCCGCCTATGTTGCGCTGCAACGTAACGCCGCAGGGAAACATCATGTCCGACAAGCCGAAAATCAGCGACTGGGCCGCTCTCGCACAAAAAGAGCTGAAGGACCGGCCACTCGAGGATCTGACGTGGCACACCCCTGAGGGGATTGATGTAAAGCCGATCTACACGTCGGCGGACATCGCTGATGTCGATCATCTCGACAGCATGCCCGGACACCATCCCTACACGCGCGGACCCAAGGCAACGATGTATGCGGGCCGTCCGTGGACCATCCGCCAATATGCCGGTTTCTCGACAGCCGAAGAATCGAATGCCTTCTACCGCAAGGGCTTGGAGAGCGGCCAGATGGGCGTATCCGTCGCCTTCGATCTGGCAACCCATCGCGGGTATGACAGCGATCACGAGCGCGTCCTGGGCGATGTCGGCAAGGCCGGTGTGGCCATCGATTCGGTTGAGGATATGAAAATTCTCTTCGACGGCATCCCCCTCGATCAGATGTCGGTTTCGATGACGATGAACGGCGCGGTCATTCCGGTTCTGGCCAGCTTTATCGTCGCGGGCGAGGAACAGGGCGTCGATAAATCGAAACTGTCGGGCACGATCCAGAATGACATTCTCAAGGAATTCATGGTCCGCAACACCTACATCTATCCGCCCGAAGCCTCGATGCGGATTGTGGCGGACATCATCGGGTACACTGCCGAGAATATGCCGAAATACAACTCGATTTCGATTTCCGGTTATCACATGCAGGAGGCCGGAGCGAACCTTGTGCAGGAACTGGCCTTCACGATTGCCGATGGCCGCGAATACGTGCGGGCGGCATTGTCAAAGGGGATGGACGTTGACGCTTTCGCCCCGCGCCTCTCCTTTTTCTTCGCCATCGGCATGAACTTTTTCATGGAAGCGGCAAAGCTGCGCGCCGCCCGTCTGCTCTGGGCGCGGGTCATGGAAGAATTCAACCCGAAAAAGCCGACCAGCTCGATGCTCCGTACCCACTGCCAAACGTCCGGCGTCTCATTGCAGGAACAAGACCCCTACAACAACATTGTCCGCACGGCCTACGAGGCGATGTCTGCCGTTCTCGGCGGCACGCAGTCCCTGCATACAAACAGCTTCGACGAGGCGATTGCGCTGCCGACAGAGTTTTCTTCCCGCATCGCCCGCAACACTCAACTGATCCTCAAGCACGAAACGGGTGTCACGAATGTCGTCGATCCGCTGGCGGGCAGCTATTACGTGGAAAGCCTGACGAAAAATCTGGTGGACGAGGCGTGGAAACTGATCGGCGAAGTGGAAACGCTCGGTGGTATGACCAAGGCGGTCGCATCGGGAATGCCGAAATTGCGTATCGAAGAGGCTGCGGCGCGGAGGCAAGCGGCGGTGGATCGCGGAGAAGAGGTGATCGTCGGCGTGAACAAGTATCGCCCGTCCGAACCCGATCCGATTGAAATTCGTGACATCGACAACGCCGAGGTGCGCCGCTCGCAGGTCGAGCGGATTAAGAAGACCAAGGCCGACCGCGACCAGGCCGCCTGCGATGCCGCTCTGGCAAATCTCAAGGCGACTGCCGAGGGAGACGGCAACCTCCTCGCGGCCGCTGTCGAGGCGGCGCGCGCCCGGGCAACCGTTGGCGAAATCTCGGACGCGATGGAGGCCGTATTCGGTCGCCACAAGGCCGAGGTAAAGACGCTCGCCGGTGTATACGGCTCGGCATTCGAGGGCGACGAAGATTTCGCAGCGATCCAAAAGGATATCGAGAATTTTGCGGAAGAAGAGGGCCGCCGCCCCCGCATGCTTGTGGTGAAAATGGGTCAGGACGGCCACGATCGGGGCGCCAAGGTGATTGCATCCGCCTTTGCCGATATCGGTTTTGATGTCGATGTCGGTCCGTTGTTCCAAACACCGGAAGAGGTCGCACAGGATGCGCTGGACAACGATGTCCATGTTATCGGTGTTTCATCTCAGGCGGCGGGCCACAAAACTCTCGCTCCGGCGCTGATCAGCAGCTTGCGGGCGCAGGGTGCGGGCGAAATTCTGGTCATCTGCGGTGGCGTGATTCCGCAGCAGGACTATGATTTTCTGAAATCAGCGGGCGTCGCGGCGATCTTCGGGCCGGGGACAAATATCCCGCAGGCCGCCCGCGACGTGCTGGCGCTTATTCGCGAGAACAGGCCGCCGCAAACATCCGGATAGGGATGCGCGGGTCGGGTGCGGCTTTCAGGCCGATATTTCCTCCGCCCTCTGCTCCCGATAAAAGACGAAGATGCCGGAACCGACGATGATCGCAATTCCGGTCCATGTCAGCGCATCGGGAAACTCGCTGAAAAAGAAATAGCCCCACAGCGTTGCGCCGATAATTTCAAGATACTGAAAGGGCGCGATAACCGACGCGCTGACGCGGCGCAGCGCGAAAATAATCAGCGTGTGGCAACCAATTGCGACCAGCCCGATAAGGACAACCAAAACCGCCTCGAAGGGTGTCGGAACGACAAACCCAGTCCGCGTAGGTCCGTGCACCAGCACGACAATGCCCAGCACGATGAAGCCGGAAAAATTGGCGAGAGCCTGCAATGTCCACGGATCGGCTGCATTAGACAGGCGCTTCGTCAGCGTCATATATCCGGCAAAGCAAACCGCTGCTCCGAGCGGTAACAACGCGACAAAGCCGAGATCCGCAAAAGTTGGCCGGATAATCAGCAATGCCCCGCCAAAGCCGATCAGCACCGCCAATATACGCCGCCACCCGATCTTGTCCCCTAGAAAAACTGCTGAGAACAACGTCAGGATCAGCGGTTCGACAAAGAAAATGGCCGCAACATTCGCGATGGGCATGTATTGCAGGGCTGCGAAGAAAAACGCGGTTGCACCGGCAATTCCTGCACCGCGCAAAAAGTGCAGATGCAGTTCGGGAACGCGAAAAGCAGCCAGTCCGCGATCCCGCCATATCACGAACGGCAAGAGTAACGTGCTGCTGACGACAAACCTCAGCCACGCAACTTCAACGGCGGGAACCGTCGCTGAAAGGTACTTTGCAATCGCATCGACGATCGGGATAACCAGCATCGCTGCGGTCATCAGGATCAATCCGGTCGCTGTATCGCGATTTGTGGTACTAATGTGTGCCTGCGTCATCCGGTGACGCTATGCCTCGGGGCGGCTGATTGCGATGAAAAAGAGTGAAGCCGAATGTCTGTAACAACTTCCTTCCGCGTTTCCGCTTTTCTCAGGCTTTGCACAATGTCCGGCGAGGCCGCCTATGTTCTCAGACGGGGCGACGAGACTGCGGGGGCAGTCCTCGTGAAACACCTGAGAACGGACCGAACCGCTGTGGTCTATGCGCGGCGCTATGACATCGACGGCGAGATTGTCTGGGAGCGTGCGACCGGCGAAGCGCCTGTTTCGGACAGCGAAGCGGATGCCTATATCGACCGCCGCGTTAAATCGGACGGGGATCTGTGGGCGGTCGAGGTCGAAAGCCGCGCCGATGCACCGCCTCTTACGGACCTGTAGTGCGGTAATTCCAGACGTCTGCCGAGAAGGATCAGCGCAGATGCCGTTTTCGATAGACTTGCCGCGCGTCTCTTTCTAAGCCGTGACCTATGAGCGAAGACACCCCACCGGACGACTCCGACAATGACCTGCGCGTTGTTGATGAAGCCCTGAGCCGCGCGCTCGGCGGGCGCTATTTGACCTATGCGCTATCGACGATCATGCACCGGGCGCTGCCCGATGTGCGCGACGGCCTAAAGCCTGTGCACCGGCGCATTCTTTACGCAATGCGCCAGATGCGGCTCAACCCGGACGGCGGCTTTAAAAAGTCGGCAAAGGTCGTCGGCGAAGTCATGGGCAGCTTTCACCCTCATGGTGACCAGTCAATTTACGACGCGATGGTGCGTCTCGCGCAGGATTTTGCCAGCCGCTATCCGTTGGTTGACGGGCAGGGCAATTTCGGCAACGTCGATGGCGATAATCCGGCTGCAATGCGATACACGGAAAGTCGCCTGACGCCCGTCGCACTCACGTTGTTAGAGGGGCTGAGCGACGACGCAGTCGATTTCAGTCCGAACTATGACGGCGAAGAAATCGAACCCGACGTTCTGCCCGCTGCTTTTCCCAACCTGCTCGCAAATGGCGCGACCGGTATCGCCGTTGGGATGGCAACCTCAATTCCGCCGCACAATGTTGACGAGCTGTGTCAGGGTTTGCTGCACCTGCTGAAAACGCCGAACGCGACAATCGAAAAGCTGGTCGATCTGATTCCCGGCCCCGACTTTCCGACGGGCGGGGTGATCGTTGAACCGCGCGAGAACATCATAGATGCCTACAGAACGGGCCGCGGCGGATTTCGTCTCCGGTCGCGGTGGCATAAAGAGGATTTGGGGCGCGGCAAGTACCAGATTGTCGTCACAGAAATTCCCCATGCTGTTCAAAAAAGCCGTCTTGTCGAGCGCATCGCGTCTTTGGTAACCGAGCGAAAGGTTCCCATTCTCGGTGATGTGAACGATGAGAGCGCAGAAGACGTTCGGCTTGTTCTTGAACCGCGCTCGGGCAATGTCGATGCCGATGTTCTGATGGAGACGCTGTTCAAGCAGACCGACCTCGAAGTGCGCGTTCCGCTGAACCTCAACGTGCTGGACTCGACTCGCACGCCGCGCGTGATGTCATTGCCCGAGGCGTTGCAGGCGTTTCTCAATCACCGCCGCGATGTCCTCCTGCGCCGTTCGACGCATCGGATCGGCAAGATTGACGCCCGGGTCGAAGTTCTCGACGGCTACATCATCGCTTTCCTGAATCTGGACCGCGTGATCGAAATTATCCGCAGCGAGGATGAACCCAAGCCGATTATGATGGCTGAGTTCAACCTGACTGATGTTCAGGCCGAGGCCATTCTGAACATGCGCTTGCGCTCCTTGCGCAAACTCGAAGAAATGCAGTTGCGCGACGAGCGGAAAAAGCTGCTCGAAGAGCGCGATGAACTCGATGCCATTCTCAATGATGACGAGAAGCAGTCTGCAAAAATCGGCGACGAACTGCGGGATATCCGTAAGCGGTTCGGTTATAAAGCCGAAGGCGGAGCGCGCCGTACCGAATTTTCTGACGCCCCGAAAATCGAGGCGGCCTCGCTCGAGGCGATGATCGACAAAGAACCGATCACGGTCATCTGTTCCGAAAAGGGCTGGATCAGAGCGATGAAGGGCCACGCCGCCCTCGACGCCGAGGTTAAATACAAGGACGGTGACGGCCCGCGCTTCATGTTTCATGCGCAGACGACCGACAAGCTGCTGATATTTGCCACGAACGGACGTATCTACACGCTCGCCGCCGACAAACTTCCCGGTGGCCGCTCAATGGGCGAACCGCTTCGCCTGATGGTCGATTTGCCGAACGAAGAGGACACCGTGACCCTCTTTGCGCATACGCCCGGCGCAAAACGGATTGTCGCCTCGCGTGACGGTCGCGGTTTCGTTGTTGCCGAGGCTGATGCCGTCGCGCAGACCCGAACGGGCAAACAGGTTCTCAATACTGATCCGCTTTCAAAGGCCGCGTTCTGTGTGCCGGTCTCCGACGGTGACGACACGGTTGCAGTGGTCGGAGACAACCGGAAACTGTTGGTCTTCCCGTTGTCTGATCTGCCCGAGATGGGAAGGGGCAAGGGCGTCCTTCTTCAGCGGTATAAAGATGGTGGCCTCGCCGACATACGAACGCTAACGATAGCAGATGGGTTGAGCTGGCAAATGGGCGGCAACAAAACCCGGACCGTTCCGCAAGACGAACTAGCCGATTACGTCGGCAAAAGAGCTTCCGCAGGCCGAATGGCCCCGCGCGGCTTTCCAAGGGACAATAAGTTCAGCGGATAGGGCAGGGCGTGCCCGGCGCTAAACGCCGAGCTTTTCTTTGACCATCTGTTGCACCGCTTGCGGGTTTGCCTTGCCGCCGGTGGCCTTCATCACTTGGCCGACAAACCAGCCCGCCATCGACGGTTTAGCCTGCGCCTGCGTCACCTTTTCCGGGTTCGCGGCGATGATCTCATCCACCGCCGCCTCGATCGCGCCCGTGTCCGTGACCTGTTTCATGTCGCGGGATTCAACGATTTCGGCGGGGTCGCCGCCCTCGGTCCAGACGATCTCGAACAGTTCCTT
>CALGNW010000114.1 GCA_937958345.1 uncultured Neomegalonema sp.
GCTTGGATAACGGCCATGGTCGCGGCTATGCTCTTCCCGAGCGGTTTCAGTCCAATTCATTTGAGGCTCCATTCAGTCTGCAAACCGAACGGAATCACAAATCACTGAAATCGCTCAACTACTTTTGGGGCAGGCTCTAAGAGAGACAAATTTTTCTTGGAGCAACGATGACCCATCAGCACTCGTTACACTCAGCAACAACTCTAATCATCAAGTTTCGCAAATTGCGGTCTTACTTACCGATGGTACTTGGCTCCGTTGTGACGATACGTCTAAATTTGTCAATGCACCCTACAGCCCATGCTTGATAGGTCCGAACGGCGACGTTGCAATATACTTGACGCATACGGACCCACAATATGGAAAATCTGTCGAAACAAAAACAGTTTTCGATTGTAGTCTAGGCTATCGTTTAACTTATATTCCCGCCGCGATGATTAGCAGAATATCGATCAGACATAAGTAATCCAATTAGTCATCCTTAGAAGGTGGCGGCGCTTTCTGAGAGTCGGTTGGCGGTGGTGCTTTTGGTTGCGCAGTACTTCCAGGGTTATTCGGTCGAGGTTGATAACTCTCTTCCAGATATGTAGGCGCGGGGCGCTTTTCATCAGACATTGAGTAGCATCCTTGATCTTATATTGGTTGCTGTTTTGCGCTCCCATGGCGCTGGCAAAGCCAATTGCATAGTCAGTCTTATCAAGCCTTTGCCTTTTTCGCAGGTTTTTTCTTCGGGGCAGGCTTCTTCATAGGCGCACCCTTTTTCGGCGCCGCTTTTTTCGCGGCGGGCTTCGCCGGATTCTTCTTCGGTTTCAGCATCGGGCCGAGATACTGGCCGGTATAGCTCTGCTTGACGCCCGCCACATCTTCCGGCGTTCCAATGGCGATAATCTCGCCACCGCCGTCGCCGCCCTCGGGGCCAATATCTATAATCCAATCGGCTGTTTTGACCACGTCGAGATTATGCTCGATCACCACGACCGTATTGCCCTGCTCGACCAGCTCGTGCAGCACCTCAAGCAAGCGCCTCACGTCTTCGAAATGTAGTCCTGTTGTCGGCTCATCGAGAATATACAGCGTCGATCCGGTTGCGCGCTTGGCCAGTTCTTTCGACAGCTTGACCCGCTGCGCCTCGCCGCCCGATAGCGTCGTCGCCTGTTGCCCGACCTTGATATAGCCAAGCCCCACGCGCTCCAGCGTCACCATTTTATCGCGGATATTCGGCACGGCCTTAAAGAATAACGCGGCGTCCTCGACGGTCATATCCAGCACATCGGCAATCGACTTGCCCTTGTACTTTACCTCCAGCGTTTCGCGGTTGTACCGCTTGCCGTGGCACACATCGCAGGTGACATAAACATCGGGCAAAAAGTGCATCTCAATCTTGATGACACCATCGCCCTGACACGCCTCACAGCGCCCGCCCTTGACGTTAAAGCTGAAGCGCCCCGCCTTGTACCCGCGCGTCTGCGCTTCGGGCAGTCCGGCAAACCATTCTCTGATCGGCGTGAAGGCTCCGGTATAGGTCGCGGGGTTCGAGCGCGGCGTGCGCCCAATGGGGGATTGGTTGATGTCGATAACCTTGTCGAGATGCTCAAACCCCTCGATGCGGTCATACTCCGCCGGGTTCGTACGCGCGCCGTTCAACGTCCGCGCCGCCGCCTTATAGAGTGTCTCGTTGATAAGCGTAGACTTACCGCCGCCTGACACACCGGAGACACAGGTAAACGTGCCGAGCGGCAGCTCGACCGTCACGTCTTTCAGGTTGTTGCCCTTCGCGCCGCTGATCTTGATTTTGCGCCCATCGCCCTCGCGCCGCACCTTGGGCACAGAAATCTCGCGCGCCCCAATCAGGTATTGCCCGGTCAGCGAGTTTGGATCGGCCATCACCTCGTCCGGCGTGCCTTTCGAGACAATCTCGCCGCCATGCACCCCCGCACCGGGACCAATATCGACGACGTAATCTGCAATCCGTACCGCTTCCTCGTCATGCTCGACCACGATCACGGTATTGCCTTGGTCGCGCAGGTTCTTCAGCGTCTCAAGCAGGCGGTCATTATCGCGCTGGTGCAAACCAATCGACGGCTCATCCAACACATAGAGCACACCCGTCAGGCCCGACCCGATCTGCGAGGCCAAGCGGATACGTTGGCTCTCCCCGCCCGACAGCGTGCCGGATGTCCGCGACAGTGTCAGATAATCAAGGCCGACATTCACCAAAAATCCCAGCCGCTCGCGGATTTCTTTGAGGATCTTATCAGCAATCTGCTGTTGCTTGGGTGTCAGCGTATCCCACAGCGTGTCCGCCCAATCGAACGCGGCCTGCACGGACATCTGAGTCACCTGCCCCGCATGCATCCCGTCCAGCTTTACCGCCAGCGCTTCGGGCCGCAAACGGTGGCCGCCGCACGCATCGCAGGGTTTGTTTGACTGAAAGCGTTCAAACTCCTCGCGTACCCAGTTCGAATCCGTCTCGCGATAGCGCCGCTCCATATTCGGAATAACGCCCTCGAAATTGCGGTTCACCTCGTAAACCCGTCCGCCATCGTCAAAGCGGAATTTGATCTTTTCTTTTGTGCCGTGCAACAGCGCAGTACGCATCTTTTCCGGCAATTCCCGCCACGCATCATGCACGCTGCCCTTAAAGTGCTGCGCCACGGCATCGACGGTCTGGCGGTAATAAGGCGACGGCTGGCCGGACTTCGACCACGGCGCCAGCGCGCCTTTATACAGCGACAAATCCTCGTCCGGCACGACAAGGCGCGGATCGAAATACAGCTCCATCCCCAGCCCGTCGCATTCCGGGCACGCCCCCGTCGGCGCGTTGAACGAGAACAGACGCGGCTCGATCTCGGGGATGGTAAAGCCCGACACCGGACAGGCGAATTTCTCCGAGAAGGTATGCCGCTCCGGCTCGCCCTCTTTCGGCGCGGTTTCGACAATCGCGATCCCGTCGGCGAGCGACAGCGCGGTTTGCAGACTATCCGCCAGCCGCGTCTCCAGCCCCTCTTTCACGACGAGGCGGTCTACCACCACATCAATCGTGTGCCGGAATTTCTTATCGAGCGTCGGCGCATCGCCGATCTCATAGAATTCGCCGTCAATCTTGAGGCGCTGAAAGCCGTCCTTACGAAGCTGCGCGATTTCTTTTTTGTATTCGCCCTTGCGGTCCCGAACGATGGGCGCGAGCAGGTAAAGCCGCGTGCCCTCCTCCATCGCCATCACCGAATCCACCATGTCCGATACCTGCTGTGC